>CAYJTE010000084.1:0-4855 GCA_964372965.1 uncultured Methanosarcinales archaeon | reverse complement strand
TTCGTCCCGTTGATCCTTATAATTGGCTCTTTTTTCGTTGCGATGATGAAGTATCGTATTTTGTATGTGAGATGGGAGCTAATGTGCTTCATCACTCTGGTTGCAAGTGGCCGGAACGATTTGAAGTGTATACGGGTGAGAAAGGGTTTGTTATTTCTGTATGTCAGGCGGGTTCTGGTTTTGATGCAGTTATAGTAAATAGTTTAAAACAGTTTTCGCAGAGTGGGGGCGGGTTCACTTTTTTGCGTGCTTGCTCAGGATCTGTTTTTTTTGACGATCCACATGTTACTAAAATAGTATACTATGCATTTTTTTTGCCAACTTGTAATTTAGTTTGAGATACATTATTTTTAAGAGGTTTTTTCAATAAGAGGTACTTTTTGCTGTGTTGTGGCCCATACGTATATTTTAAAACATATTCCAGAAGATTTTCAAGTAGAGGAAATAAGCACTCTTCCCTTTTCTAATCTTTTATCAACCGGCCCATTTCTTTATTTTAGGTTAACTAAAAAAAATATGAATACTCTTGATGCGGTATCTCAAGTTGCTCGTGCTGTAGGTCTTAATGCGTCCGACATTGGTTTTGCAGGTGCTAAAGACAAGTGTGCAGTAACTGTTCAATATTGCTCAGCTCGAGGCGGTAGGAAGGAACGATTTGAAAATCTTCATTTGGGAAATATTTCTGTTGAGGTTGTGGGATTTGGGAAGACACCTCTTTCTCTTGGAGATTTATCTGGGAATAAATTTGAGATTGTGATTCGTAATGTGGTTTCAACAGCAGTGGTAAAAACTGCAGTGCGATTTGTAAATTATTTTGATGACCAACGTTTTTCCAACAATAATCCTACTATTGGACTACACATTTTACGTCAGGAGTATGTTCTTGCGGCCCGTCTAGTTGATATGCCCTGTGTCCAAAATCGGCTTGCTGCGAGTCCTTCTGATGGTATGGGTGCGCTTCGTTTAGCTCCGTTGCGGTTGCTTCGGATGTATGTTCATTCATATCAGAGTTTGTTGTGGAATAGAGTTGTTTCAAAGTTAATTAAAACACATTTTAATGCTGCTGGTTTTCAGAGTTATCTATCTTCTATTGAAGTAAGTAAAGAAATATTATATTTTCCTATTGCTGATTTTTGGGTTAATCATGGGATAGAGTATTCCACCTTTGATGTTCCTCTTATTGGTTTTACTACTGCAAGTTTTTCTCTTGATCCCATTGTAGAGAAAGTGGTTTCTGAGGTTCTGCGGGAGGAAAGAATTACGTATGCTGATTTTATTATTAAAGCATTTCCTGAGCTCTCGTGTGAGGGTGAGTTTAGGTCAATGTGGTCGGATGTTGCTGATTTAGCAGTAAGTGATGTAGTGGCTGATTCTTTTCATTCCGGTTTTTTTTGTCAGAAAGTTTCGTTTACTCTTGGTAAGGGATCATATGCAACAATGCTGATGAAATCAATAATACTATAATACTTAGTTTTGGTCTCTTTTTTACTTATTGATTTTGGGCTTTTTCTGTTACTTAGCTAGGGGATTATAGTTTGCGACTTTACGGAAAAATTGGCAGATAGGACCAGGTTCAAAGGGAGGAGCGCCATTTGTACTCATCCAATATTTATTGTTTTTATCATCTAGCTTACTATTTTTGTCTCCGGGATTACATGGAATATACTTATCACGAAGATAAATATCACTGCAGGATGTGACGTGATCGAGTTGTTCATAGGCAAAATGTGTTTGTTCTTCGAGTGTTTGTGGTTTTTTTACTTCTCGTCCTTCCTTTTTCATGAATTCGTTGAAGCAATTTTCTATTTCTTGTTCTTCCGAAGTTAGTACTTTCGTTTTTCTTACGGCAAAAGCTTCAATTGTTGTTTGAACGTACACATTAATGTGTTCTTGCATTTCAACTGTATTGTTCTGCTGGTAAAGCCTTACTATTTCATGAACATGTTCTCGAAGGGATGGGAAATTAGGGCCTGAAAATCGATTGGTGAATGATGATGAAGTTGACATGGGGTGATGGTTTACGATACCGTTGAAGTTAAAAAGAATTTAGTTTAAAAGAGTTTCCTTTTCTTTATATTGCTCTATATTTCTGATTATTATACAGATAGAATGTTTTTATACTCTATTTTAAATGTAAGTGAGTATATGGCATATGATTCTGGACTTACTCATGCTCAAATTCAAAATAGACACTATTTGAACTTATATAATTCTCTCAAAACCATTATTCATTCTGATTTGAAAAAATCAACGAGTTCTACACCTAATCCTTCCCAAAAACCGCTTCTTAATGCCGCCGAACAACAAGGAAATTTTCAATTTGATGGCCTTAAGGTACAGTTTTGTTTCGCTCAACAAGTTATTTTGCCATCAGATGTGTGGAATAGTAGTCGTGTTTCAAGTAGCAAACTTGAAGTTGCTCTTCATGATGTGAGTGCTCCGATTGTACAAAGAATGCATGATAAGTGGGGTTCGACCATTCGTTCTATTAAGGTTGCGTATCGTGAGAATGCTCCGTTTTCTATTCAGGTAGTCAGTAATACCTATTCTTTTCGTTCAGATGCGGCGCTTATTGGAGTTGATTTAGTACAAGGTAATCCTTCTCGATTGGGATATATTCTTTTTGAGGAAGGAAATTTGAAACGATATCGTCGTGGTTTGTGTCAAATTCAACGAGTAGTGTCTAAGACGCCAGAGTTAGAGTCGGTATTTGTAGTATACCCTGGTTATGTTAATACGTTGGTTTTTCCTCTTCGTGATAAAAGTTATTTTACTCGAGTGGAACAGAATTTGCGGTAAGTCTTTTGTGGTGCATAGCTTTTTATAGATTCGTTGTTTTTATCATGTTATGATTGTTGTACGTGTTCAAGTAAAAGATATTTTGAAGGATTCTGGTCTTGGAGTAGATAATATCTCGGGTGATTATTTAAATCGACTTGATGAGAAAGTTAAAGAAATGATTATTGAATCTGCAAAAAGAGCTAAAGAGAACAGTCGTAGAACAGTTATGGGTCGAGATTTGTAATCCGTTTAGTTTATTCTTCGTTTAAATGGTGGTGGAAGAATGTGTGGCGTTACTTCTATCTGTCTTTTTCCGATTTGATCAGTGTTTTGTTCTGATACAAGTCGTGAGGCCAATTCAGGTGGTAGATGCTCAATTTTTTGTGGTGGTGGAGCCATAAGTATAGTGTGGCGGTTCTGTGGGTTCTCAATAATAGAGGAAGTTGGTTCAGATATCTGCCCTGGGGAGGTTGTTTCAGGAGAAGTCTGAGTTTCTGCTGTTAGAATTACTGGGTGGTGTATTCTTTCAAGGTGCATCCCTAATTTTATTTCAAGCAAGTGAATTTTTTCTTCCAATATTTGTTTTGACATCTCATCAAGATTATTTTTATTTGTTTCCAGTTGTTTTTTTAGCTTGTCAATTTGATGTTGAGCTTGTTCAAGCCTTGTTTGGTGAAGACGGTTCACCAGTGATGATTTAGGTAGGTTTAACTCCTGCTTTTCTGTTTTTTTCAGTTTGCTTTGAAGACTATTTGCAAATCTTAGATGTTCAACATCTTGTTTTACCTTCTGTTTTACTATATGATCTGAGAGGATGCTACTTAGTCTTTCTACTTTTTTGTGGATAGATTTGTCTTTTCCTAGTTCAAGTTGGTGTTCTAATTGAACTATACGCTTTTTGAGAGTAGCTTCCTTTTGGGATTGTTTTTTTCGTTCGTCTGCGATGTTATGCTGCAGTTCAAATACTCCTTCTAATTTGTGTTCAAGCGATTGTATTTCTCTTTTTATGGTTAATTTTGATGTTTTCTTTTTGTCTGCAAGGTATTTAATTTCATTAATTTTTGAGCTTATTTCTGCTCTTGAGAGAGCACTAACCTTTGCGTTGTAGAGTTGCGATACTCGTACAACTACTCTTTTTGCCAGAAGAAGATTCATTTGAATAAACCACGCCTCTTGGAGTTTGATGCTAGACCAGGTGGAGGCGGGGGAAAATCATCGTCGTCTGCTACCCCGCCTTGTGAAGCCAGAGGTGGGAGTTCCCCAAAATGAGGTAATGGTGCTATGCGAGTGCCTTCAAATTGAGGCATTCCCATTGATAATTGAGGTCCACCTATATTTCCCATTGAACTCGGTGTTTGTTGCATTTGGGAATTTTGGTAGGCAAAAGACGCATTATTTGACATTTGCTGTTGATTTGGTTGCAATCTATTTTGTTTATTTACAAAGTCATCCACTTTGTCAGCGATAGCTATCATACCTTTAGCTATTGTTTCATTTTGTTGCATAAGAATGTCTACTTTCGATGCAGTTTCATCAACTTTCTTTTGATGTGTATTGTCTTCAGATTTTACATCCGTTAAAGCCTGTTGAAATACAGAATGAAGGTCGTGAATTGATTCTTTCAAACTTTCAATTTCTAAAATAAGCTCGTTGATTTTGGCATCTGGAGCTTGGAGTCGCTTTTTTAGTGCTTCGACTTCGTATTTTAAGTCCTGTACAACCTGTTGAGGAAGTAGTTCGTAGTCTTCGCTAGCCATATAATCACCTGCTTTTTGTCTACAGGGGTTATTTAGCGTATATAAATGTTTTTATATCTTGGATGCTGTAGAAAAAGTCCGCCAGCGGCTTAAAGCGACCTTCTCTTTAAGAATCCCACATGCGTGTTATGCGGAGTTACTTGCTGTCAAGCAAGTCCAAAACGATTGTGAGGACACCCCCTGTGGGTGCACTTACCTTAGGCAAGTTGCTGTACAGTAACTCACGGTTGCTGTACGGCAACTCAGAAACGAACACAGTGAGCGACTAGAAACGAGAGCAACGAAGTGACTAGAAACGATTGCAATGAAGTGACTAG
>CAYJTE010000083.1:1617-4857 GCA_964372965.1 uncultured Methanosarcinales archaeon | reverse complement strand
ACTCCATATCTTTTTTGACAGATTTCATAATAAACCTCCTATAACCCTTCTTTTAAAGCAAATGTGAAAAATACACATTCACCCGCAGTAACCATGAAAAAATGAACATATATCACGATTACAAATATTCTGCAAAGCAAGGAAAGACTAAACTAGAATATATATGTTACTATCAGCATTGTCAAACCAAAAGAAAAAAAAGAAAAAAGAAAAAGCAACAGAAAATTATTTCTTCTTAGCACTCGGCATAATCCTAAACATGGTAGTTCCACATTTTGCACACACTCCTTTCATTGCCTTACGCTTAACTCCACCCTTACCATTCATATCAACTTCTTTAGCATTCTTCATCTCTGATTTTGCCTTACACTTAACACAATATCCTTCAACAGCTGGCATATTCACACCTCATATAATAATTTAAGACTGTAGGCAAACCACTCTTTTCCTCAGTATTTAAGCTCAAATAGGGGAAGCTAATTAAAAAGGTTTCGAAAGAAAATCAGAAAAAATGCATAATTCCCTCCCAAAAAGATATTAATAGTACTCCAAGCAAAAACAACAACAAATTGTAAAGAAAGAAAAAGAAAGAAAACGGAGATAAAATATTAGCAACAAAAACGCATCCACAAAATTACTTCACAATTCCTATTTGGATTTTAAAAACATTGGTAGTATGTGTTACATCACCCATATATACAATAGATTTTGCACCAGTAACCGCCATCAAATCAGCTTCAACTTTACCAAATGAATCCAAATCAGCTGCATCAACTAAAATAGCGAGGACACTAATCGGCTCTTTCATAGACCATTTTTTTTCAGATTTATATTTACGAACAGTGGTAATAACATCAACTGCCATATCTCCAATACGCAAATTCAAATCAGACGCAAACTCCGCACGCACATTTGGCCACTCACTCACATGTACACTCTCCTTCCCCTCCATTGCAGCATACCGCAGTTGATAAATTTCTTCTGTAATATGAGGCATAATAGGAGCTATCATTTTAATAACATCAAGTATAGCTAAATCCAGCGCAAACTGTGCACTCACACGAGCAGAAACACCACGAACAGAAGGGTTATACAACCGATCTTTTACAATTTCCAAATAATTATCACAAAGTACATGCCAAAAAAACATCTCAACTTCAACTTTAGCTTTCGCATACTCAAATCGTTCGTAATAAGCAGTAGCTCTTTCAATCATCATATTCAGTTTAGCAAGCAGCCATCTATCAACCACCTCTAGTGATAAAGTAACATCACAATGATCCAATGAAAAATCTTGTAAATGTTGCATCCCAAACTTAGTTGCATTCCACAACTTCGTCGCAAATTTCTGACCTGTCATCAAATCTTTATCTTGAAAAGGCAAATCCTCCCCCAGTGTAGAACCCGCCGCCCAGAACCGCAGCGCATCAGCAGAGTATTTTGAAATCATCTCTTGTGGCTCAATAATATTCCCCACGCTCTTTGACATTTTACGGCCCTGCGGATCCTGAGCATGACCAGAAATCATAACTTTCTTCCAAGGCGCGCGACCAAAATGTAAATATGATTTCACCATAGTATAAAAGAGCCATGTCCGAATAATATCATGCGCCTGCGGACGTAAATCAAATGGAGTATTGGAATACACCACATTATATTCCCCCTTATGCACCCAATTACTCGAAATCTCCGGTGTAACTGATGACGTAGCCCACGTATCTAAAACGTCCTTTTCACCAATAAACTCACTAGACCCACACAAACAGGCGTGAGCAGGCAACTGATGAGTAGGATCAACCGGTAACTCAAAAACAGCAGGAACTGTTATCTTACCACATACAGAACACCACCACACTGGAATTGGAATACCAAATGGTCTTTGACGAGAAATACACCAATCCCACCCCAAATTTTCCACCCAATGATCATAACGAACCTTCATATGAGCAGGATACCATTCAAGTGTAGACCCTAATTCCAACAATTCATTTTTAATATCCAAAATACGAATATACCATTGCTTGGTCTTAAGAAATTCAATTTCAGTCTTACAACGCTCATGAACATTTACCGCATGCACCAGTGGTTTTTGATAGATTAAATATCCCTCCTCCTTCAGTCGCTGAGTAATTTTCCCTCTTGCATCTTTAATTTTAAGGCCTTTAAATTCCCCTGCAAGATCATTCATTTTTCCATACTTTTCAAACACTACCCGCAGAGGAAGTTTGTGTTTATGCCACTTTTCAACATCTTCTTTATCACCAAAAGTACAAACCATAAGAAGACCTGTACCCTTGGTAGAATCAACCGACTCATCAGAAATTATTGGAACATCATAATTAAACAACGGAACTGTAGCAAACTTTCCCTTCAACTCACTATATCGGCTATCATTTGGATGATAACACAGCGCAACACACGCAGGAATCAGCTCCGGACGTGTAGTTGCAATAGTCAAACGACGCACTCCATTCCTTAACTCAAACGAAACATCATTAAAATGGGAGGGCAAATCAACACTCTCAAACTCTGCTTGCGCAATCGCCGTCTGACACATCACACACCACGCAACCGGAGATTCTTGAGAATAAATACGGCCTTTATGAAACAAATCAATAAAAGAAGCTTGACTTGTAATCTGACAATGCGAATTAATAGTAGAATACGATCTACCAAAATCAGCCGACATCCCAATATCTTTCCAACTTTGAATAAATTTCGGCTTCTCCGCAGTAACAACCTCATTACAAATCGTAACAAACGCCGATCGTTCAACTTGATTTGCATTAATGTTACGGGCTTTCTCAATGAGCCTCTCAGTTGGAAGACCATTATCATCAGTCCCAAACGGAAAAAATACATTGCGACCACGCATACGCATAAAACGCGCAATAATATCTTGTTGTGTATATGAAAACGCATGACCCAAATGCATTTTACCAGAAACTGTTGGAGGCGGAGTATCAATAGAAAACATCTGACGCAACGGATCAGGATTAAACGCAAAAATATCCTTCTCAGACCAATATTTCTGCCATTTTGGTTCAGAATCTTTTGGATTATAATTTTGAGGAAGTTCCATTCTAACAAAAGGATAAATGTAAACTTTAAAAATTAATCCCCACCAGAGTTAATACCTACAGAAAAGAATATCTAAGAAACAAATAAATAAAAAGAATAAGAATAATAAAAAGAATAAGAATAATAAAAAGAATAAGAATAATAAAAAGAATAAGAATA
>CAYJTE010000083.1:0-1517 GCA_964372965.1 uncultured Methanosarcinales archaeon | reverse complement strand
ATAAAAAGAATAACCACTCAAACCTATATTCTGAAGTGAACAAATAGTTTTAAACCACATCCTCAAATACAGAGATATGGTAACACTTGAATATTTCAAAGTCTCTATGATTGGTGACACTAGCAGTAGCAAACACCCCGACGCCACAATCGATCAACTCGCAAGTAACGAAACAACGCAAGTCATGATGAACCAAGCCATAGAAGTACGAAATTTATGCAACAACCCCTTAGTCTACTTAGGACACTCTATCACCCCAAAAGGTGTTGAAGTAATCATTGGCTCTCTAGAAGGAAGTCCGTACATCCATGGTGTAAAAATAAAATATACAATCAGTCAAACACAAATAACAGAAGAAAGATATTTGGATTACGAAGATTTTATAACTATAACCCAAGTTCAGAAAAAATAAGCCCATTCGCACAGTTATCCCAACCAAAAAAGACTACACTATTCCTGGGATAAAGCGATATTTTACTTTCCTACAATATTCTTTATACTCAGGGTCAGAACCTAAATGTCTCTCTTCTGTAATAGCTCTGAAAAAATACACTAGTGTCCAAAAGAACATCCCAAAAAAGAACGGCCATGAAAAAACCGCAAGAAGAGTAATCCACCAAAATAAAATCTTACTAACATACGCCGGATGTCGAATGACAGCATAAGGGCCACGAGAAACAATTCCTCGATTTGTTAAATTCGACGCCTTAAACCCCAATGCAACGGAAGCAGAAACATAGACTACCAGCAGCAAGATCAAAACAACCCTAACACCAAACGTAAGCCACGGGGTTGAATACACAGCAAAATCATTGGCCCCCCATGGAACATATTGTCCCACAAGACCATTAAACGGTGGATAACAAACAAGCGCAACCACCCATCCAAAAAAAGTTGGTTCAACCGAACGAACCACATTTCCAAGTTTTGTACTCTCAACCAAATACCCCAATGTAAAAATAAATGTATCAATAGTAAAAAGAAGGACCAACAAAAACGAAAAGTATTGAGATAAAGGAGTTGATTGTAAAATAGAAAAATTAGAAAAAAGAAAATTAATCATAAGTGGAGTATAAAAAAACTTAACAAGTGTAAACAACACCGCCACCCGCTCATCAAATGCAATAGCTTGTCCATGGAAAATACTATTTTTAAAACTTTGAAAAAAACGCAACGCTAAAACTGACTTGGAAACTTTGAATTCGCGCCCCTCATCCCCTTTCACGCGTGAATAAATATAAAACCTCACTGGACTACCAAAAATATAGAACAATGCTATTATAATAAGTGTATATCTTGTATACGGCACAAGAAAATGTTGATAATAAGGAGTTAAAAAATAGAGCAAATACGAAACCACAATCCAAAAAAGAGTCGCCAAATATGACGGACGAGAAAACGCAAAAAGCCAGGTAGCTTTTCGAACACCATAATCACTACCCCGAGCACCCGCCTCATTTGGAGAGATATTACTAAAAAGAACCATGAGCCAAACTAACGCCAAGTAGCTTATTTAT
>CAYJTE010000082.1:0-4910 GCA_964372965.1 uncultured Methanosarcinales archaeon | reverse complement strand
CTTTTGTTGCTTAGCAATAAGAAGAACATAGAGAACATCAACTACCACATCACGCGAATCTCCCGGCTGCAAAAGACCAACTGATAAACAGAACCTTCGAACCAAGTCACGTCCTGAAGAAGCCGGTTTTTCATAGCGCCGCAGCGTAATTTCAACCAGTGGTGTATCTCTACTTATTTTTGCCATCTATCTCCCCTCTAATTAAATCAAACTCTATTATTAATGTTCCGATAAACCAAACATCTCTTTTTATACTTCAACTCCCAATACAAGTACTATTACTCATGCAAATACTATTACTCATGCAAATACCAAAACACCAATTTCCTGCCATTTTTTGAATCAAGTCGAGCAAAATGACACCTCTCAAATTGCACAATCTCGCCAACCGGCAAATCCAGCAACCCACTTTCCCCTAAACCCGTAACCACGGTTCCATCAATCATACACACCGTAATCTCAGCGAGTCCATCAACACCAGTAGCGCTTAAATAATGAATGATAGATCCCTTATTTGGTGCTGATCTAAATTCTTCGTACGTTCTAGAATGATACATTAACTCACCCGAATTCACTGTAAAATTATATCCTTCAATAAAACGGTGAATCTTCCCTGAAGATAGTTCGTCCAAATCCTCCTGCGAAATATACATCAACTCCCCAATCTCAAAGTTTCGACCACCACGTTCCGGAAAACTCGGATGCACTGGAACAGAAGTTGAAATAGTTGGTGCTCCCCGAACCACCTTTTTCTGCGGGTTCGCAACAAAAAATGCTCGTCTACACCGCGAATCAATAATTTCTTTGTTAAAGGCATTAATATTTTTCCAAAATTCTTCTAACGTAACCGTTTTATCACTTAATGATAAACCAATCTCCAACGCAAACCTGCGAAACGCACCAGGTTGGTAACCACGTTTACGCAGCGCCGGCATAAATTGAAGACGAATATCTTCCCACCCTGTATACTCTCCTTGCTCAATTGCGACACGAGTTTTCGAAGTTGAAAGACGAAAACCCTCAAAATTAATTCTACCCCAATGTTTGTATTCAGGAGGTACCCACCCCAAATAACCCATAATAATTTTTTCTTTTGCTGCATTATCCGCGTGATCCTTTCCATTAAGAACATGAGTCACACCCATCTCATGGTCATCAATTGCAACAGATAAAACCATCAGTGGCCACAGTCGCGAAGTCTTTCCTCTCTTTGGATGAACATGTTCAACAATACGCATAATAGCAAAGTCTCGCATTGCCGGGTTTTTATCAGCAATATTTGTTTTTAGCCGAACAACAGCTTCTCCTTCGGCATATTCCCCAAACATTTTGGACCATCGGTTCTGTATTTCCACAACATCAACACTACGACAAGGACAAGCAACTCCTCTACCTTTAAGTTCTCGCCACACATCCGCATCACACATACAAACATACACCTTCTCCAGCAGTATCAATTTTTCAACACAATCATAATACAAACCAAGTCGATCTGACTGCACAATGACCTCCTTTTCTAATCCATTATCAGTGAGCCACCTGACATCGCGCTCGATAAGATCATAGGCTGGTGGATAGATATTTTCGGGATTCGTATCTTCAATACGCAAAACAAGTTTACCCCCATACATTTTGGCATATTCATAATTAAGAGACGTTCCATACGCATGACCAATATGGAGTGGTCCAGACGGCGACGGCGCAATACGTACCACAAATGAACCTTTATGTGCATTTGGCAGTACCTTAAGAGGCCCAAGAACTTCTTCTTTCGGTTTCAATTCGAGAAGTTCAGGAGCCACTCGCCTCAACTCAGATCGCAAATCCTCAACCGACCGACCGGCAAACGATACAATAACCTCATCTATTGCACAAACAACCAAATTAACATTTGAGCGCATCTCTGGTTTTTCCTTAAGAACAGCACCTAAAACTACTTTGGAATTAACCTTGGAATTAAATTGAACCGCATTCAGTAGTGCATATTTGAGTACAATTTCTTTCATCAACACTCATAGTCTAGAAGTAGTTATTAAATGTTTTTGTGAAATTCCCAAAGATTATAGTACTGGTGCCTGCAGAGCCAAAACAAATATAACTAACCATCCAAACAACAACGAACATGGTAACCCTCACCGTTTGTATGATAGTCAAAAATGAACAAGAGTTCTTAGAAAACGCCTTAAAATCAATAGCCCCACTCGCAGATGAAATAATCATTGTCGATACTGGTTCAACCGATAACACCAAACATATTGCATCCAAATACACCCCAAAAGTATATGATTTCATCTGGAATAATAATTTTGCCCAAGCTCGCAATTTCTCAACCTCCAAAGCCTCAAGTGATTGGATATTCGTACTGGACTCTGATGAAGCAATTAACCCACTCGATATTGAAGAAATAAAAACAACAGTAACTCAAGCCCCGCAAGCAACCGCCGCCTTCACTTTCACCAGACGGAACTACACTGAAAAGCCGCAAGGAGCTTCATGGAAAAGTTCAGAAGGTGATATTTACCCCGAAAGTAAAGTCGCTCCAGGGTATTTTGAAGATGATCTCATCCGTCTCTTTCGCAATAATCGAAACATTATCTTCGAAGGAAAAATTCATGAAACAGTAACCGCAAGTGCAAGAGATGCTGGAAGTATAGATACAATGGGCGTCCCCATCCATCATTATGGTCATCTCAGAAACAGTAAAGACCAAAAACGCCAACTCTATGAACAACTCTACAATCTACAAGAGCAACAATCCCCCTCTGCACAAATATTCTGGGAACACGGTCGAGACCTCCTCGCACAAGGTCACACCACCAAAGCATTATCTTATTTTATAAAATCAGTAAACCAAGACAAAACATTCTTTCCAGGTTGGCTTAGCATGGCCAATGCGTACATGATTCGTGGTGACAACTTTAGAGCCAAAGTCGCCTTCGCCAAGGCCCACAAATTAGATCCTAACCATTATTTCATCTACCTTGGTCAAGGAATACTTCTCACAACCGAACGTGACTTCTCATCCGCATTAGATGAATTCATGCACGCCCTCACCCTAGACCCGAAAAACGCCACTGTCCATTATTATATTGGAATTTGCCTTCATGCCAAAGGCGATAAAGAACGAGCATCCTTAGCCTTCCAAAATGCGTGTGATCTAAATCCATCATATAAAGAAAAAATTAAATTTGAGTAATTTTTCTCTATTCTCTATGTGAGTAGTTTATCGTTTTGCCAGCATAGTTCACAAGTCACATATTTTTATTCTTTGTTTTCATCCAAATGAGTAAATGAGTTCCAAGCAACCATAATATACATAAATTGCACCACTAATACTAACACCATGATTTATCCCATCTACACCATCGGTGGAACCCCCGGATCCGGCAAAAGCACACTCGCAAAAAGACTCGCCAAAGAATTAGGATATGAACATATCTATGCAGGAGGAATTCTCCGGTCCTGGTCGCAAAACCCCGCTCACAACCCTACATTCCTCCCATTTGATGAGTGGTATGCTTCTTTAAGTAAAAACTCTTCATTTGATCACAACGTAGATCGAATGGTAGGCATCACCGCTGAACAAAAAAATAATCTCATTCTCAAAGGGTGTGTTGCATTTCATTTTGTGCCAGAATCAAAGCGGCACATAACACAAAGACTTTACATCACCTGCAATCTTCAAATCGCCGCAACCAGAGTCGCCAAGCAAAAAACTCTCGGAGAAAGACAAGAAGAAACGATCACCCCCACCATTCAAACACAAATAATTCACCTTCTAAGTCGCGCCGCACAAGAACGCTCCAGATACATTGACCTATATAGTTGACATTACTGATCACACCAATTACGATCAAATAATCGATACTACCAACCTTACACCAGAACAAACCCTTGAAGTCGTACTAAATCTAAATCACAACTAACAATACCAACGTTGATAATCAAAAAATTCTCATCAAGTAAAATAAGCAGGAATCCCCTGGATTCACCTTAGGGAGGAATGCGAGTTCCCAATTGGGATACCCATCTTATTTTCTTTAAAAGACAAGATCAACTCAAAATCTTCCCTTCTCAATAAGTACTCGCATCCGTTTCACAAAATCTTCAGCCTCTAAGTACAGCTTCTCATATTCAGGACCACTAATCTCTCTGATCTCGCGGTGCGTAATTTTCTTTTGAATAACATAAAACTTACGCATCGTCTCAACATACTTTTTCTCCAGAAGTTTATGCTTCACAAAAAATCTATCTAAAATATCAGCTACATGCTCCGGAGTAGGTGGAACCTCTCCTCTCCTCATAATTGCCGCATGCGAAGAATCAATAACTGCCCAATATAAATCTAATGTTGCTTGTAGTACATGCCATCTCGAATTTAAAAGAGTACGCGGTGACCTTCCATAATATTTCCAAATACTCTCTTCAGATGGACGAATTCTACCTTGTTGAAGCAACGCTTGAAGTGGCTCAAAAAATCCGCGATCAAAGAGCGCAACTCCATCCCGTAATATATTCACAATGACCGGATCCCCCGCTCGCACATGCTCCCAAAACGCCGTAAACGTCATAGATGTCACATGCAGTTTCGGAGTAACCATCATCATCGTATTTTCAACAATAATCCGATATCCTTCAACGAGCGGTTCCGTAATGGAAAACTTCGTATCATCTGTTAAAACAAGAACGTCAATATCACTTTTAACGGTGGATTCACGTCGAACTGACGAGCCAAATACAATAACTCCACTGAGAAATTCACCCAACTCCTTAGAAAGAAGTTCCGCAAATTTCTGAGCAAGCTGTAAATCTTCTGTTGGATACTTTATTTTGTTCTCGTTCGTCTTACGCCCAATAATAAACTCCATACTTCACCCCAGCCAATGAACGTTATTAAGATTTATGAACTA
>CAYJTE010000081.1:3032-4938 GCA_964372965.1 uncultured Methanosarcinales archaeon | reverse complement strand
CATCAATAACACACCCTCTAATAACAAAAAATGAAAATTCTCTTCGTCTGTGAAAACTACCTCCCCCATGTAGGGGGAGCAGAAGTAGTATTCAAAAATCTCGCCGAAGGCTTCATCCGGGAAGGCCACACTGTCAATCTTGTAACCCATCGGATGCGAGGAACAAAACGTTTTGAGATTATTGGTGGCGTTCGTGTTCACCGCGTATGGAGCGCTGGTAGTCGCTATTTATTCTCACTCACCGCAATTCCCAAAGTATGGTCCTTAGCGAGAAAATGCGAAATTATTCAAACAACCACCTTTAATGGAGCACCACCCGCCTGGTTTTGCGCAAAAATATGCGGAAAAAAAGTAGTGCTCACCGTTCATGAAGTCTGGATTGGAAAATGGAACCGCGTCACATCCTTATCCCCCTTGTCATGCTTTATCCATAACCTTCTCGAACGTATGATTTACTTATTAAAGTTTGACAAGTATATTTGTGTCTCCGACGCAACCAAACGTGACATACTCAACCTCAATATTAATCCCTCCAAAGTTGAACGCATCTACAATGGCTTCAACTATGAGTATTGGACCAAAACAAAATTCCAAGGATCAAGTATCAGAAAAAAATGGAATCTAAAATCAAAATTTGTGTATTTCAGTTGGGGACGCCCAGGTTCGTCCAAGGGATTTGAATACGCAATTCAGGCTGTTCCGCTCATCATCCAAAAAATTCCGAATTCACACTACCTCCTCATGCTCGGATCAAAAGAGAAGTATCAAAAGGAGTACAACTCTTTAGTACGTTTGATCACCTCTCTCAACATTAAAGATCACATAACTATAGTTCCATCAGTTCCATACTCGGAGTTAGGAAACTACCTCGCTGCCGCAAATTGCGTTGTTGTACCCTCACTTTCCGAAGGATTTGGGTATGCTGCGGTAGAAGCAGGAGTCATGGGAAAACCTATAGTTGCATCCAACATAGCCTCTCTTCCAGAAGTTGTCTCAGGTAAATTCATTCTCACCAAACCCAAAGACCCACTCGCCATCGCAATTGGAGTTGAGATGATCAAAAAAAAAAAGTATAAAAAATCTCCACAAAAAACATTTTCATGGAAAAGTGCACTTGATTCTTATCTAGTAATATATAACCAATTAATCCGGAAATCAAATTAAAATTTACTTTTTCCACCTTCCTTTGTGTATTCCTTCCTGCGTGCCAAAAAGTATTCCTGATTTTTGGTCAGGACTCATCAAGTCGCTTCATAATAAAGACTATTTGCGAGTCATCTAGTAGTAAAATACGATCACCAAATCAATTTTCACATCGCAGGCGATGCATATTTCCCAGTAACTAAAGTAGATTACGCTCTCTTGCCTCACCGACTCAAACTAATAAATGTGGTAGCCCCAAATTAAATTATTTTTGTTTCCTTTCTGTCTCCAAACCCCCATTAAATAGATTCACAATAACATTTAAGAACCCTCAAACCAACAAACCAAGTATGATTCATAAATATCGACAGTTAGTATCCGCTTTATGCTATTTTCTCATTGGAATAATTTGGTATCTAGTTGATGAAGATGCCAAACGAGATCCCATAGTACAATATCACGCGCGTCAAGGACTCATATTTCTCATAGCCGCTCTTATATATGGAATACTATTTCACGTAGTTATGAGTCTCTTGGGGATAATATTTTCTTGGATTCCCATAGTAGGTGCCATCATCGTAACCATTATCGGGCTTCTCAGGTACATCCCTCTCATTTGGGCAATTATAGGCGTAGCCAATGCCCTCCAAGAAAAAGAACAACCTTTACCCGTTATTGGAAAGTATGTTCATTTTTTTAAATTTTAATTTTTTAAATCCTAACTTTTTAAATCCTAACTATAATACCATGTGCCAGCCGATCT
>CAYJTE010000081.1:0-2932 GCA_964372965.1 uncultured Methanosarcinales archaeon | reverse complement strand
TTTTTAAATCCTAACTTTTTAAATCCTAACTATAATACCATGTGCCAGCCGATCTCTGATCTCTATCTTTTACTGAACCAGGCTTATTTATTCTCGGCCTATGCGATCCAACATCACGACGAAGAGTGATATCCAATTCTGTTAAGAACCGATTCATCCCGACATCCATTTTGAACGGCCCACATACCTTCCCTTCTCGTGCGGGTTTGCCACTAAACACCATGAGTTTATCTGCCAGATAGTCCAAAAACATGAGATCATGATCAATAACTAAAATAGTCATATCGCGTTCAAGAGTCAGTTGTTTAATCATTTTTGAAATAATTAAGCGTTGTTCAACATCAAGGTATGCTGAAGGTTCATCAAGTAAAAACAGTTCAGCATTTTGTATCAAACAATGTGCAATCGCCACTTTCTGCAACTGTCCACCTGACAATTGAGATAATTTTTGATCAAATAGTTTTTCCAAATCAAGTGGTTTAATAATTGAGTGCGCAAATCTTTCAATACCTTCGGCCAAAAAATCAATCACTGTCACATCCGAACTCGTCTCCAGATATTGCGGTTTATAGGCCACACGCACAGTGGAGTCAAATGAACCACTATCCGTTTTTTCAACACCCGCAAGCAGTTTCATAAACGTTGTTTTACCAATTCCATTTTCTCCGAGAATTCCAATAACTTCCCCCCTATGTAATACACCAGAATCTGCCGTAAGAGTAAACTGTCCACGTTTAACAGAAAGGTCAGTCCAAGACAAAAGTGGCATACGAGAACCTTTGGACGCATCAATAATTTTCTCAAATTTGAGTGCATGCGGTCTGAATCGAATGTTTTCTTCCTTCAAATATCCCTCCAGAAACGCATTGATCGCTTCCCGTGTTGTTTTAACACCTGAGACAATACCAAACACTCCTTCATACCCATACATAATATTCAAAATATCAGTCATAAAATCTAAAATAATAAGATCATGCTCAATCACTATCACCGAAGTTTCTTTAGTTGCAAGCGTTCGAACAAACCTAGCCATATTAACACGTTGTTTAATATCAAGATACGAGCTAGGCTCATCAAATAGATACACATTAGTTTTCTTAAGAACAGTAGCCGCAATTGCCACCCTTTGCAACTCTCCCCCCGAAATCTTTGAGATATCAGTATCTAAAAAGTGGGTAAGTTGCAACTCAGCTGCAATACTATCCATCTTTTTCTCAAAATCAACTTTGGAAAGGAGTTCGCGAACAGTACCCGTTGATTGCTTGGGGATCAAATCCACCTGTTGTGGCTTATATGATAATTGAATTTGACCCTTATACAACTTATCCATAAACTTTTGCGTTTCCGTTCCTTTAAAGTATGATATCACTTCCTTAGCTTCCTTCTCAGTTTTCCAATCTCCTAAGTTTGGTTTAACAAGACCAGCCATTACTCGCAGCGCAGTAGATTTACCTATTCCATTTTTTCCAAGAATACCCGTCACCTGTCCAAAAAGCGGAGCAGGCAGAGAATACAACTCAAACATATTTTCCCCATAGCGATGAATTGGTGGTTTGTTAAGTGTCTCGGGTAAATTTAAAATTTCAATAGCTCCAAAGGGGCAGCGATTCACACAGATCCCACACCCAGTACAGAGATACTCGTCAATCCGCGCTTTCTTAAACATCGGATCTTCCGTAATACACTCAGACCCCTCCCGATTCACGGGGCACAATTTAGCACAGAGAAAATTCCCACATTCATTTGGATGACATTTTTCCTTATGAATAATCGCAATTCGTTTTCGTAACATAATTATATCCAACCCATATGGACAAATCTGCTCACTGTTTTATATTATTTGTGGCATAAAGCTTAAAATCAAACCCCCCTTCCAAACCAAGTATGGTCAAATGCACACTTTGTAATCAAACAATCACCGAACTCTTTCTAAAGAAACTAAAAGGAACAATAGTAAAAAAACCAGGATCAAAAAAACAATATCTTGTTTGTTTTAGCTGTCAAAAAAAGTATCCCGCCAAAGAAGAAATTATAGTCCACATCAAGTAATATTTAGTAATAACATCACCTATTTTCACACACTCCGCTCTGAAATACACTCAAAGCGAACCAGAGATTTTAAAAAACACTTCCCTTTTTAGATTGATATGCCTCTGTGGCTCAACGGTACTTTGCATACGTAAAGTGTGCGTAAAGCGTAACAGAGCGACTGCTTCGTATATCATAACTGGTGATTATAATTTTAACACCCCTATGTCAAAAGAGCAGTAGGTTAAGGGTTCAAATCCCTTCAGAGGCTTACCTTTTTCTACAAGTTCCAAACGCAAGCGGTCACCCTCCAGAGGTTTTTTACTTCTAAATCATACTCAGCCCTTTTGTGGTTGAAATAGTTCCAGTAATTTTGGGTGTTTAAAGTATTTAAAGAGAGCCCATAAATATGTCTTATGTCATCATATTTCATTCACAGTGTTATTAAAACCTATGAACTTCCCCCAAAGTTAGAAGAACATATCACCGCCATTGCACAACGTCAGGTTCAAGAGCAATTTCTTGCAGACCCAGAGCAAATTTATGATTTAATAGCCAACATTGTGGAAAGACGGCATAGTCTGAAGGTTTTCAAAAAAACAGTTTCATTAGATCAAAGTTCTGATAATGATGATCGTTCACTACACGAATTTATTGGGCGAGAGGACCACCCGCCTGATGTAAATGAAGTTGAGACGCTCACGCTCGAACAAACATTAGAATTGGTTGGAGAAAAATTTGAAAATAAAGTTCATCTTGAAATTCAACGCATCTTTGGTGAATATTTACAACATGATCTTGGTATTAGCCCCCCCAGTCTCGATTCCATCAAACCATTAATTAATGCACGAGTACAAATTCTCTTAGATCGGAAGGGCGTCGTGTGGGGGAAGAGGGTGTTATA
>CAYJTE010000080.1:4226-4967 GCA_964372965.1 uncultured Methanosarcinales archaeon | reverse complement strand
GAACTTTTTCCTGATTTCAAAATAGTAGAACCCTTCACCCCCTTTCCCTTGATACTAACTCGAGCATTATCTCCTTCACCAGAAGAAGAATACTCCACTCTGTGAGCCTTGTCCGTCCACTCTAATTGTGTAACAGAAGACGATCCACAACCTTGATACTCACCATCCTCATCATCAATTTGATCACAATTTTCTCCCTCTTCAACTTGAGCAGTTGTTTTTCCTTCAGCATCTGTTTCAAGTTTAATATCAGCTGCTTTACTTCCATCAACTGAAAGTGACTCTCCATTCTCACTAGTAATAATAACTCCACTATCTGTAGCCTCGATAACTGGTGCAGATCCACCAACAGGCACAGCAGAAGGCTCTCCACCCTCAGCAATAGGTGCAATAGTAAGTTCAGGAGTTCTGAGCGATACCTTCTTTTGATTAATTGCTATTTGCTCTTTATCTGGATCATAGCCTGTAACTTCACCCTTATCCAACTTTACTTCCACTTTTGTGGCCCTCTTAACAGACTGAGAAAAAGACTTTTTACCCATATTTGCTCGTGTAGCAAGCTGTTTCGAACCTTGAGTTCTATCTTGAAAAATTTCATCTGCAACTGCCTGATAATTTGAATCAGAAGTAGGCATACCAGGATCATCTAAAAATTGAGCTAAACCATCGGCATTTTGTTGAATCAAATCTGGACGATTAACTAAATTTTGGAACAAGCGTGTTTTGTCAACATTAGGGTCA
>CAYJTE010000080.1:0-4216 GCA_964372965.1 uncultured Methanosarcinales archaeon | reverse complement strand
ATCATTTCCCGAACCAGAAGGAGGAGTAGCACCACCATCCAGAGGAGCACTCTCCACACCCCCCGTACCAACATCAGGCATCGCATACGCCACTAAAAGTAAAAGTACAGTTCCCCACAAAAAGACATTACGGTTCATGGATCACGAAATGAACACTCTGCTGAGTGCTCAACCCTCCACTGTCTTGTACTACAACCATAACATCAAACTCGCCTACCCTCGACGGAGAAAAATTAAACATACCTTCAGATGACAAAGGAAAATCAGAATTATTAGAAGAAAACGTCAGAGCATCACGTTCAAAATCTTTCGCTTTAACTTGATAGAAAAACAATCTTCCTTTTTCAATACTAAACGAAGAAATGAACTCTAACGAAGGAGCATAGTTAGGAACATCATCAATAACAAAAATGAATTGTGAAGGAAACGAAGAATCATCATATAACAAACTATATGCTGTGAAGCCATCACCTAAAGGAAATAGTTTAACGAACGGTTTAAGCTCAGTAAGATAATCCATATCGATCATCTTATTATTTGAAATATAATGCTGAACAATTTTATCTTGAGATTCAAACGATGAAAAGAGTACTGAAGGGAGAGAAACAGAAAAAGAGTTGAGTTCAAACTTCTGATCGCCATCCACAACTTCTAAGGGAAACTCTGTTTTAACATCAACCGCTCCACTCCGAATGATAACAGTACTTGCACTCAAAATGTCATCTGGCACCAACCCTGCATTTTGCAACCTAGATGCAGCGAGGGATGAACTGACTTTTTTAACAGTAACAACAATTCCTTGTTCACGAAAGGTGTCGAAATTCCCAACACAAACTGGAAGCAGTATATCAACGCCATCAGCGATATCCCCCTCAGAAATTTGCTTAACAGAAATGGATTTTCCTTCCTTAAATGCATAAGCTAAAAATGTAGAATCTGTAACAACACTAGTTTGCTCATTTTGGAAAACAAGACCACCATGCAAACTCGCTTCGGAAACGACATCTTTTGTAGTCGATTTCAAACAATTTTCCACATACGAAAGCACTGCCCCTCGAGCACCATTTATGTCCTGAGCCTCTCCCTCTATCTCAGAAACTGTACTCTGATCAACCAAAAAATACACTCCCACAAACAGGCCTAAAATAAGTATACCTACGATTACAAAAATCACCACCTGGCCTCTTTGGTACATAGGCTCAAAACAGCCCACTTTACTTTATAAACATTACGACTTTGAAAAACCAAATGTAGCGTCGAAAATAACCCTTTTCGAAACCAACCACAAGCTATTTAAACCCTTCCCAAACACAACGAGACAAAATTAACATAATCAGAAGTCTAAAAACATCGTAAGACCAATCAAAATCTCACTTCACCATCCCCTTCACTTCCTCAACCGTCGTCGCATCAATCGCCTTCTTCTCCCGAAACCTAATAAAGCGTGGAAAACGCAGAGCATACCCGCAAGAATGTATCGGACTTTTTGTAATTTCCGCACCAGACACCTCAACAACAATTTGAGGATCAAACCATACATCACACATAACTCCACTCACCACCGTAGAAGGACACTTCTTAACCCTATAAACATCAAGCACAAAAGGTAATGAGAGAAGAGTCTCATCAGTCAAACCAGTTCCCAGTTTACAAAACGATTCAAAAATACCAGACACGGAATTACGAACAGCACAAAGCAGCGCCCCATACATTCCTTTCCGCTTTCCGCGGCCAAAAAATGCGCCAACAACAACCACATCAAATGAATCAGAGAGTGACCCAACATATTCTTTTTTCCATTTAATCCAATTCCATCCTCGCGTACCTGCTTGATATTCACCACCAAGCGATTTGAAAATGACACCCTCAAAACCACGCTCAAGCATGGACCGAAAATATAAATCCATCTCATGGATATCATCAGTGACAATATTTTCTGCCAACCCCACCGGACCACCTTTTTTAACAATTGCAGTTAACGCCTTTTTTCGAATTGTAAGAGCCTTATCCATCATCAGCTTCGAATCAACATAAAGAACATCAAACAGTTTCAAAATGACGGGTACTTTAGTGGCATACTCAGCAACATTATACTTACGACGGCGCTGCATCAAAGTCTGAAATGGTAATGGCCTGCCATCCTCACCAAGTGCCAAAATCTCACCTTCCACAATACAAGAATTGCATTTAACATACTGAGAAATAGCTGTAACTAAATCAGGAAATTGTAAAGTGATAGTATCATGACGACGAGAAAACAACACCACGCAACCATTAGCTAGCTTATGAACCTGCACTCGTTCGCCATCATATTTTGCTTCAACCAATATAGAGCCAGGCATCTTGGATTCAATATCATCAAGTTCCTCAATTCTTTGAGCTAGCATCATCTTAACGGGACGTCCAACCTCCACAGAAATTGAATTAATCCCCGCAAGCCCAGATATGGCAAGTACTTCAGCAATAATACCTAGATCTGGACAGATATTGTAGGCACGCTCAACATACTCTTTATCTTTTTTTTCACCAATAAATGCAATCGCAAGAGAATCAACAACAGACATCTCAGCCACCCCAAGACGTAAAATCCCCAGAGCAACACGAGTAACATACTTTGCTCCCAGCGTGGAACACCGAGAAAAGAGTGAAACTAAAACATTAATTTTGAGATCACTCGAACCAGTACCATCGAGTAGACTTATCTTAACCAATCCAGAATAGAGATCATTGATAGATAATGGTGTAGTAGGAAAAAGAGTAGAAGACTTATGAGTTAATATTTTCTCAGCAATGAGACCGGCATCACCAATAGTACGAACAAGATCCAAAACACTTTTCTCAGACACTCCGCCTGCTTTTGCTATCGCTTTGAGAACAGATTTTTCAGCAAGACCGAGAACAACAGTATCATACTCCGGTCCAAGACGACCAAGTAAAAGATAGACTACAACTTTAATATCAGAAGAAGGAACTTCTTTGAAAAAAGATGACAAAATCGAACGAACATCATTACCAGAAGATGTTTTTTCCAGCTGTTCAAAGAGCAGAGCCAAACGTTCAAAATCCATATACAAAAAGAGTACTCTGTCCGTTATTTAAAGATTATGTGACTCAAAAAAGAACCACCGCAAAAAACCACAAGTAAAAACATTAACCTTCTGTGTTTTCAAATTTTTTAAAAAAATGATGTCTAGGACTTCTTACTTCAGATTCAACACTTCTAATAAACAAAAACAATTTCGCGTTAACTTCTTCCAATTTCATAGACAAACAATCATAATCCACAACAGAAATATAAGTCAAATCTTTGCACAAACTAAGTAACACTTCAACTTCTTTTGCCGATGCATAAGCTACATTCAAAAAATAGGCAAATTCGCGTCCACTAGCCTTCGCACTACCTTCCGCAATATTAAGTGGAATTGAAACCGCAGCACGACGTAATTGAGAAGTGATATTATGTTCTTCAGAAGAAGGAAAACGGGCAGTATAATTATACACTTCAAGAACAAAGGCATACGCTAGATGATAGACATGAAAATTTTTGTATATGCGCGCCACAGAGAAAATATTCTTCTAACTTTTATTAACATTATGGTTAACCATCAGTTTGGGGTGTTCACCAAAAATATAGTGTTAAAACAATAATTGTGGTTCTCAGCCGGGTTCTCTAAAAAATAGGCAGTTTCAAAAATGATGTAGGGGGTGTTGGGTGTTGAATATAAAATCAAGCCATAATAGAAGACGAAGGATCAAATTATCATCGCTGCCACTGATAAAAAAGCATAGCTTCGCCCACAAACAATTTGTAAAATTAAATAGTAACCTTAATCATTAATATCAAGTATAAAGTTACCACTACCAAAAATATCAACAAAAACCAGTATAAAAAATTAAAAAAATGATGAAAGCCATAAATAGATTGTTTGTGTAAAATTTACGGGCGTTAGTAAGTGCAGGCTCAACACGTCGTTGCCTTCGTGCGCACACCTCACTTCTATCAAACGGCTGTTATTGCCGTGCCCTAGGGTGTCTCATTTCAAGGTGCGCTTCATGCTTAGATGCGTTCAGCATTTATCACTTATTGCGTAGCTGCCCGGCCTGCCTTATCAGACAACCGGTACACCAGTGGCAACGAACCCTCGTTCCTCTCGTACTAAAAGATCCTTCCTTTCAGACACCCAACATCCCCAGTAGATATCAAACAAACTGCCTC
>CAYJTE010000079.1:0-5074 GCA_964372965.1 uncultured Methanosarcinales archaeon | reverse complement strand
AAATAGACTTCCTACCAGTACAAGAAGAGCAACTACCATCTTACTCAACCGAACCACCTCCTATTCCAAGAGCACTAACCGAAATCACAATAATACCAATACCCACCCACTTAAGAGGCGATACAACTTCATAAAAGAGCAACGATGATGCCAGAGTAACCCACACATAACTCGTTGCTACAATTGGATACAGCACACTCAATTCTCCTTTTTTAAATGCAGTCAGCATCAACACCGCACCAACCCCATAAGATATAAAACCACCAATAAACGGAGCATTCAGAATTGAAAAAAGCGACACTGAAAAATCTGCCCATCCAAACCCTAACTTCCAGAGAATCTGACCAGTAGATGTAAAGAATGTACATAAAACCATCAGCAAAATTGCATGCGTATGTTTCTTCATATCAAACCCCAAATCTCTTAATCCATACCATCACACCAGTTTCAAATATGAAAGAAAAAAATTACTCCTCATTTAAAGCACGAATAATAGCAGCATATGCTGGTCGTGCAATAAGTACCCCAAACGAAAGACCTGCAATAGTTGTAACCGCAAACCCCTTTACTAACCCCGCACCCGCCCAAAGTAACGGAATCAAACCAGAAATACTTGTCAGATATGCCCCCATAATAACAAAAATCGCCGCCTTCACTTTAGTAACCCACGACCCCCTAGTCTCACCACGGGTAACTTCATCAGTAATAATAACCAAATGATTAATACCCGTCCCCACAACCACAATCAGAGCCGCAATCGCAGTCAAATCAAGTTGCCACCCCACGAGAGCCGCAAACCCTAGAAGCATCACTACTTCAGAGAGCAAAACTAAAACCATTGGAATAACAATAACTGGTTTGCGATACCGAATCAGAACAACCCCCGCCACAGCCAGAATCGCAAGACCCGCAACTAAAATAACATTTTGTAAAAACTCATCCCCCAAACTAGGTGAGATAGTATCCAGTTTTACCACCTCAAGTTTAACAGGTAAACTTCCTGTAAAAATAACCGTTTGCAATTTCTTCATATTAGCCAGCGCATTTTGCTGTGCTTCCACAATCGAACGACCTGAACCAGACCCTGAAATCTGAATTTCCGTACTTGCTCGACCTCGAAGTTCCGATCCAATTTTAAGGCGTTCAACTTCCAAATCATCAAGAAACAACACTAAATCTTCACTCAAATACGAACTAGACCCATCAGAAGACTCAATTTGCAACCCCTTTGTGAGACTCGCTTGTCTCTCGGCAGCCTCAGAAGAAAGAGTAATACTAAAAAAAAAGCGACACACTGACCCCTCCTCACCAGATTGACATCCTACTTGTGGATCAAGTCCTGAACACTGTGCACTACGACAGACATAAGTAATATCTTGTTTACCACCAATAAAAACACTCGAATTCGCAATCTTTGCTTCAAATTTACCTTGTTTTGCAATAAGCTCGCTAACTTCATCTTCTGTAACACCTGCAATCTCAATCACAATAAATTGATCTCCCGTAAGATCTATTGCCTGACGAATCACCACATCAGAGAGCCCATACACATTAAGTCTTTCAGTCAAGCTCTCAACAGTCAGCTGCAACTCATCATCAGTAATCTTCTCAACAGGACGCATAACAACACGTGTACCCCCTTCCAAATCTAACCCTTTTCGTAAATTAGTAGTAGCAGCTTTAGAAACCCGCAAACCAAGACTTGTCAAATTACCCATAGCCACAGTATACGTCTGTTTCGAACTGCGGACTAAAACTGTCGAATTAGATTTTAACATCTGTTCAACTTCTAAAAATGCCTCCGGTGTTGGAGTAGAAACACCATTGATACTAAGCACCCTCTCACGTGAAAGAGGTGTAACTCTCCCCGTTGGACCAGTAATCCCTGATAACGCAGCAGGTGATCCCCCTTCAACAGATCTAATTGCAGCACCTTCAGCAGACCAAGCTGAGGTACTAAGTGAAAAAATTGAGATCAAAGAAAACAAAATAACTACCAAAAGCAAAATAACTCTCCACTGAAATAAAACTTTGGACAGTTTCATTTTTTACCGCCTCTACGTTCAACATAAAGTCTCAAAATCCCTACATTTTGGATCCAGGTAAATATCATATCCACAAAAAGACCAATAAGTAAAATAAGCATAATCTGTGAAATAACTTCACTTTGCACAAACAGAAACGCAACCAAAATAACACTCATAGTAGTTGCAGTCATCGAAAGCCCCGTATTAATAGCACCATAAATACGATCCATAACAGTACCCTCGGTTCTTCTAAGAACTCGACTTGTAAGTAAAATATCCGTATCAACACTGTATCCAATGAGCATCAAAAACGCAGCAATCCCCGAAGTACTCAATTTTTCACCAGTTAAATTAAAGATCGCCAGAGTCACTACAATATCAGAAAATCCAGCAAGAATAACCGCAAGCGACGGAACTGGAGAACGAAAATAAATAAACACCACTATCCCCATCAAAACAAAAGCAGCAAGTAAAGCAAAGAGTGACTGTGAAAAAAAGCTTCCTCCAAGCGATGAACCAATAATTTCCACACTAATATCTTTGCGCGCAACCCCAACTTTGAGAGAAACCACATCCACTAAAGCCATCAAATCAGAATTATCTTGTAAATCAGACTCAATAATAATACCGCTCACACTAGAACTAGAACCCAGCGTACGAACATGTAACTCACTATCTGGAAATTGGGAATACAAATCTAACTGCAACGCAGAAATATCAACCCCGCTTGGAGCAACAAGACTAACAAGCGATCCCCCCTTAAGTGTAACACCTTTATTAACAAAATCACCAGTAGTAGCATATTGGTGGCCAATTTGAATAAAAGCCAAAACGAGAAGTAAAAAAGGAATAATAAGAAGTAACTTATAATGAGCTTCATAAAACGATTTTACACGATCTAATAATACCATTCTTCACATTCCTAAAAGGTTAATATATAAACATAGTGGTAAACAAATACTATTTTAGAACAAAACTCTCATAAGGATAAAACGACTCAACTGGGAACCAAAATACCGTCGCCAAAACTCCAAATCCCTTCACACAACATTTATAAACCGAACACACCTCTTAAAAAAAGTGGAATTACTCAAAGTGAAAGGTGTGACCAAAGAGTACAAAAATCACCGTGTGCTCGACGATGTAAACCTTATTGTAGAAGAGGGCGATTTAATAGGAGTAATAGGGCAATCCGGATCCGGAAAAACCACTCTTCTCAACATCATGGCAGGATTTATCGAACCAACTGAAGGCGAAGTAACATACTTTTCGAAAATTGACCAATCAGACAAAAACCTTCATAAAAATTTTCACAAGATAAAAAAATACCTGGGCTTCACCCCCCAACACAACTCTTTCTATCACAAACTAAGCGTCGCAGAAAACTTGCTGCATTTTGGAAAATTATATGGAATTCCCCATCAAACACTCATAACAAATATCAGAAGTTTAATCGAATTTATGCACTTGGAAGAAGACAAACATAAACTTGCAGAGCAACTCTCAGGAGGTATGCAAAAGCGTCTAGACATCTCGTGTAGCTTGGTCCACAAACCAAAGATCCTCATACTCGATGAACCAACCTCAGACTTAGACCCTATTCTTCAAAAGGACGTGTTAAATCTCTTGCAAGAAGTAAACAAGCAAGGTGTAACTATTGTATTAGCCTCACATCATCTCGAAAGCATAGAAAACATTTGTAATAAAATCGTATTTATTCAAAAAGGAAAAGTTACCACCCAAGGTCTCGTTGATGATGTAAAAAAACCCTTTTTACGTGATCATTTCACCATTACTTTAAAATCCGGTCTTGATAAAGAACGCCTTCTTGCTCGGCTAAAAACCATCCCCCTCCAAAAAATCGTGGATGAAGGAAAAACACTCGTGATATATCCTGCACAAGTGGAAAAAGCAGTCGCATCATTACTTACCATCATAAAAGAAGAAAACCTGTACCTCCACGACATGGATTTGCGAAAACCATCACTAAATGAAGTATTTGAAAAGCTCGTCGCACAAGATCAACTACCTCCAACCAAATAAACAACATATTCCCAATAGAGAAAAAACACAAGTAACAAAACTAGAGTGAACAAAAAGAGACAATGATGAAATCAATCTGGCTACTAACCAACAAGAACCTGCAGCTCTTACTCAGATCACGCGGATCAGCACTCATCGTAATATTTGCACCACTCTTACTCATATTCATTCTCGCTCTAACATACAACACTCAAGGCAATTACAATGTAAACATAGGAGTATACACTAATACTTTTACAAATGAAACAGACACCATCATAGCCAAGCTTCAAGAACAAAACTATACTATCATCAAATATGAAACATCAATAGATTCATGTATTGAAGACATCAAAGCCGGATACACCCACGCGTGTTTATCACTACCTGAATCATTCGAAACTCAAAATAACACCCAAAATGAAGTAGGAATTCACGTTGACCCAAGTAGAACCCAACTAGTCTACGCGCTTGAAAACACCCTTAAATCGACTGTAAATATAAAATCCGAAGAACTCAGCCTCACACAGTCAACACAAATACTCGCAAAACTAACCTCTATCAAAACAAATATTGAACAACGAAAAACAGAACTTAGCGGAATAAAAGATAAAAACAATGCTGCAACCACAAATATCCAAACCGCAAAAACAAGTTTGCAAGGTCTCAACCTCGCCCCTCCCTCAACAGCATACGACAAAACCATAGTAGATACAACCCTTCAGAACCTAAATAACACCAGAACAATCCTAGACCAAACAATAGCACAACTCAACATCTCAAACATCAGCACCCCTGATCAAATTCTTCTTCAAAGCTATTTAGAAAATGCCTCCAGAGCCCTCAACCAAACAAGTAACACTTTTAGCGGAACAAACGGAACCGGAATAACCTTTTTAATCGGAACCATCGAAACTGACCTCCTAGCTGCCAAAACCAAATTAACCGACGCCCAAACACAAATTTCAACGAGTGGAAGTTCACTCGACACCATTACTGCATCTCTCCAAGAGAGAATAACCAAC
>CAYJTE010000078.1:0-5080 GCA_964372965.1 uncultured Methanosarcinales archaeon | reverse complement strand
AAGTGACTTGATAGCGCCTTCGATTGAAAATATAAAGAAGGTCGAGCCTTCTGGCAGTCTCAACAAGATTTTCTACAGAGCCGACTAAAGATAAGAAAAAAGGATCAACAACACTCAAAGCATATTTGATTAATTAGTCATTATCTAGTTATTTTAAACTCCCCAATCCCCCATTCTTAAAATGGAATAATATCTTTCTTCTCAGAAGTGTCTTCGGATCGTTCATCCACCCTATCAAAATGTAACAATCAAGCGAAACCAAAATATTCACTTACATCATTGCATGGTGGCATTGGGCCCTGATCAACACTGTTCATTCCTTCAATCAAGTGAGAGTAAATCATCTCTCGCATAATTGCATCGCTCAAATACGCTCCATAAATATACCTTTTGTTCCCTATTACTTCTCTATCTTTATCCAAAATGATTCTCCCCAGCGCGCAAAGAGTCCGTTTACGTCTCCAATGAGGCCGATCCGCGCAAAGCGTGCGATACCATTCTGGGTTTCGTGATTCAATTGAACGAATTATATGGCCTTCAAACATTCGAGTTTGGGCAGGAGTAAGAACCCCCCGTAAATGATTTGCCGAAACTTCTTTAAGTAGCAAACGTCCATGCGCAGGAAAATAATGTTGTATTGGCACATTTCCGGTATAAAGTGGTACATCTGCATCTCAACTAGGCATATTCTATCACTCCTTTAAAGATGAATCCTCATTAATAATGTATAATATTTACGCAACTACACACTAATCATTAATGATCATTTCACATCTTAATAGCTCTTCCCTTACGTACCAGTAAATCTGCAACTTCAGAAAAAATCATCATCTCCTCCCCCACATCAAACGGACCATACACTTTCAAATCTTTCCACATAAAGCTTGGAATAGGAACCGTCACTCGAACTTTACTCATTCCCGGCTCCACCTCCACTCGTACAGCAGCCACCGTTTCACTTCCACTTCGAGCTCGCGTTTCACCATGGATAACTCCATACCCCTCATCATGAACGGACCCCAGTCCCGATGAATCATCATCCTGTTCAGGTAATGAAGCATCTGTCACCCGGGAAAAATTCACAAGATCACTTACAATTGGGATTTCTGCACGAAGTAAACTATGCATCACTCCTCGTCGTTGTGAATCTAACAGCACAAGCAGCCTATCATAATACAGTTTTTCTTCAATAAGCATCGAAGATGTATCAATAATTTCAGAGCCTGTTTTACTTCTATTCAATGCAATTTCAATAATCTTTTTCTCTCGTTTCTCATACATCTCTCGAATGATCCGTTTTATACTACGCAGCTCACCTTGCAGTTTCTCTCGTTCAACCACTCCAAAATGTTCTTCACTCGTATCTTGTTTGTCCAAAATAGCCTTTTTCTCACGAAGGTACAACACCACATCAGCGTAAAACGTAGAATCAAGTTTTTGCAAATCTTCCCTCTTTTTTTCATTTCGCAGCAGGTCGTAGAGAACCTCAAGCGTAATTTTTAATTGATCCATATCACTCTCAAACACCAAAACACATCACATCTTTTAAAACTTATTGGCACTACAAACGTTATATTTCCACTGGAGATTTGTGCGTATTAAAGACGAAAAAAGTAAAGTAAATAAACTCCAAAAGTAATATCTCATCTATGTTCAATATCAAAAAATACATATCCCAGAACACCATCTCCTTTCAAGTCCATCCAAATACCAAAAGAGAACAACCACTCACAGAACATGACCATTTACATCTTTCCATTCACACTCAAACCCAAGACAACAAATCCAATCTCGCGGTAATAAAATTTTTCAAGAAGAACTACAAACTAAAAGTAAGAATAAAATTAGGTGAGAAGAGTAAGGATAAAGTATTGGCAATAATGTAATTCCTGTTATTGCCTAATTTTAAAATAGACGCAGTGAGGAACTTTTCGCTATTCCATCCCCCCTCCCCTAATTATATCCTTTTGTAGTAAAAAGAACGAAAGTTTTAAGTATACTTTAGTATACTTAAGTAAACGGTGAGAACTATGGACACAACTATTAAAATTCATGAGGACACAAAACAAGAACTAGACACATTTAGAGAGTATAAAAATGAGAGTTATGATGAGGTAATTCGAAAAGTTGTATTCATCGCTAAAACCTGTAAAACAGAACCAGAACTCAGTCAAGAAACAATTCGTGCCATTGAAAAAGCACGGGAAAGAATAAAAAAAGGCAAGTTTCTAACCGAAGCAGAAGCAAAAAAGAGGTTGGGTTTGTAATGTATGAACTTATATTTGATGGTGAAGCCGTTGAATTCCTGAACAAGCTTCCAAAAGAGGTCAAAGAAAGGATTTTCAACAAGCTTGTCAATGCAAAAGAAAATCCTTTCCACTTCTTTGAAAGATTGACAGGCAGGACAGAGTATAAACTTCGAGTAGGGGATTATAGAGTTATTGCCGATCTTGATCAAGGAAACAACACAATTAATGTAACCATTATTGGGCACAGAAAAAACATCTACCACAATTTTGATTAGTACTTCCTCTCTAAAAAAACAACAAAATATCTCACTTATTATATCTCACTTATTTCATCTTCGCTAAAATAGCATCAATTTTCTGTTTTAAAACAGGTTTTGGAGTAAACCCCACAATCCGGTCAACTTCTTCTCCATTTTTAAACACAATCAAACACGGAATACCCGTAACCTGACTCCCCGCAGCTACATCTGGGTAATTTTCCGTATTAAGTTTTCCAAACGCTAGTTTTCCATTATACTCTTTACTTATTTCATCAAAAACAGGTCCCATCATTTTACACGGACCGCACCAGTTTGCCCAAAAATCAACGATAATTGGCATAGATTTAGCCGTCATTTCCGTAAACTGCGCGTCTGTTAACTCATGTACCATAATTTCCCCTCCAAAACCAAGCTTGTATATACGCATCCATCTGCAAAAGGCACAAACACCTCCTCTCATGAACAGTAACCAGACTAGTCAGAAACAAATAACTATATAAAGATAATCTCAAATTGCACATCCACGTAGCGAAGTACCTTTAAAGCGTTTTAACATTTACAATCAACAACCCAGGTGGTATCGATGAAAATAAAAAATAAAATAACCATTCTCCTCTTAATAACAATTCTAACCTTAACCCTAAGTAGTGTCTCTAGTTTTGCCGCATTAGAATCAGAAAATGATTGCATCCTCTATTTTTATGGAACAAATTGCAACCATTGCGAAGGTCCAACCGAAATGCTTCGTAAACTCGAGCTCAAATACCCAAACCTCCACGTAAAAGAGTTTAACGTCTATGAAAACACCGAACACAAAACACTTCTCGAGTCTTATTTCAAAAATTATGCCATACCTCAAAATTCACAAGGTTTACCCGTAATCCTAATTGGCGATACCTATTTCAGTGGTGATCGCGCAATTGAACAACTTGTTGAAAATTATATCCTCTCCGGCGACCATTATGATTGTCCTCAACCTGAACCAAAACAAATTATTGGAGTAGCCGGATCAACCTCCCCAATTAATAATTTTGAGAGATTAACCTATGGAGTTATTTTCAAATCAGCCCTAAAAGATTCCCTCTCCCCATTTATGTCGGCCATGTTTTTAATTCTTCTCGCCCTTGTTGGAACCCTCAAGGACGGCGAAGAATTACGCCGCCGCAGTATGTATTTCATTTTAGGTGGATTTATTCTTTATATTCTCTACACATTTGCCGTAGTTGACGGATTCTCACCATCAGGTGCTCCAAAATATGTAATCAAACTCACAGGCTTAATCGCCATCTTCACTGGGATATACCTCATCCGCAATTTTGTCCTAGGAAAGAAAGGATTAGTAGCCGAGCTCTCAAAGCCATCAAAAAAACGCTTACAACACCGACTCGGTTTAATATTATCAGACATTGGATTCATGCTTGTTGGGTTCATCGCTGCTATATTCACCATCCCAACTACCAGCGCCGTACTCCCTGCACTCCGAGCATTATACATAGAACCAACTTGGGCATCAACACTCGTTCCCATGCTCTTATTTTACCTGATAATACTGTGTATACCTATGATTATCCTTGCACTCAGCGTGTACCTTATTCGGTATTACTTTGAGTACACCGGAATTGAGCGAGGTCAAGGATCCGAAAGACGAATCGAAATTTGGCAGCGCCACCACTTGAAACTCTTCCGCCTCTTCGTAAGCCTCATAGCTATAATAGTTGGAATGTATGTACTCTTCGCACATATATAACTAAGAACCCCTTCATCAGCCATGAAAAAACCCAAGAATAACTCAAATATTATTTTATCTTCTTCAAATTTTCCTGTTCAACCGTCAACTGAGTTCTCAACTTCATCATCGATCACATCAGTGCTTCAAATTTTACAAAGAACAAGAACCCAAAAAACCATGTTGGAATCCCTCCCCCATTTCACCCCCTACCAACTTCTTGTAGCAACCATGTTATCTGCCAGAACCAGAGACTCCATCACAATCCCCATCGTAAAACGTCTCTTTAATACTCATCCAACTCCCCAAGATATCTCCCAACTTCAACTCTCTACACTCGAAAAATTCATCTATGGAGTCGGATTTCATCACACCAAAGCAAAACATCTCCATGAACTCTCACACCTTATCGCCACAAAACACAATGGAAAATGCCCGTCTACCTTTGAAACACTCACTGCTCTTCCAGGTGTTGGACGCAAAACCGCCAATTGCATGTTAAATTGCGCTTTTAACACACCTGCAATCGCCGTCGATATCCATGTACATCGTATAGCCAATCGCCTTGGTTGGATCAAAACTAGTACTCCAGAACAATCCGAAGACGCCCTCAAAATTGCCGTACCAAAAACCGAGTGGATCAACATAAATAAACTCTTAGTAACCCATGGTCAAAGTATCTGTGACCCCCGAAAACCAAAATGCCATCTCTGCCCTGTTACACCCCATTGTAAATATTACTGCACTATATCTAAATAAAACAATATCTCCCAGAAAAACCCCCACAGACCAAATCACTTACTTCTTTCTCTGTCCACCACTTACTTCTTTCTCTGTCCACCACT
>CAYJTE010000077.1:2594-5165 GCA_964372965.1 uncultured Methanosarcinales archaeon | reverse complement strand
AGTCACAGGGAGACTCCCAAAATTTACAAACTATAAGTTAAATGATCGTTTCTATTACGAATGTTATTCTTGTAAAGACCCATCAACAAACACTAAACCAATAATAAGCAGTCCTGAATCCATAACAAAACGAGAAGGTGAAACCATATCATTCAAACCAACCTGTGCGGATTCCGATGGTGATCTCAGCTTCATAACTATACAAGGAAAGTATCAAGGTCCAGCACAACCCATCGCCAGTAGAGATGCCGGTTCCTATAAGACTGCTATAGAATGTCAAGATGAATATGGAGCAAAGGTTGAAAAGACTATAACTATAACCATAATCCGCGCCAATCAGGCACCAGTCATAAACAACATTCGCGTTTCATAACATGGATCATCCCCAATTTCAACTACTCGAATTAGCCCGTCAAGCATACATAGACGGCAAAATCGAAGACCTGATTTCAACCTACGGTGTTCTCCCCCCACTCGCAAGCACCTTTATCGAAGCCGCCATGTATCACGGTGACATAACCCCCAACGACGTGTTCCACGCCCAGAAGAAATGGGCTCATGAATGGAAAACACTCCTCTTGGATCAAATCGCATCCGGTCAGTCCCTAACATATGAAAAAGCAATTCTAAAAAACATTCTTAATGAGGGATATATAACAGTTGATGAAATAAAAACAGCAGCAATACACGGTCTATTTCAGCGACCACTCCATGCATTTGAATTAGTTGCCGTAAAAGGTCCAGGACTTCTCGGATTAAAAGAACGTAACAACTTCGAATCAAAGATACAATCTATCATTCCATCATGCAAAGTTGAACCAATAACCCCTTCAAACACCATAGAAAAAAATAGTAGTTACTATCTAAACATTGGATTGCATCGCCGGCTGTATACTCAAAATAATATTGATAATGTCTGTTTTAATTACTATCATAAAAAAGCCCGAGAGCTAATCCCTCACCTAAGTTCAATAAATCGTTTCTCACCACAAGATTTGTTCTTAGTTGATCTCGCATCCTACCTTGGCTTGTTAGATTAAAAATATTTATTCCGCCGGTGCAAGAAAAATGCCTTTCTGCACAAAAACAAGATGTACAGAAACAATAAAACAGGAAACCACTCATTTTCTGTTACCACCCCGAGCGAAATTTGCCAACAGGCAACCCCGGAACACAAGTGACACTGCTTGCCTTCAGACAAGCCACAGTTTTCAGCAGGAAATTTGAGAACGAAGTGACCCTAAACGCAGCAACTAGACGAGCATATGCGATTTTTTGACATTATTTCTCAAGAGTAACCACATTATCATCTCCCCGGAATATCATCTCAACTTCAAGAAGATAACTATAAAAACAACCTCCCCCACCCAATCATAAAAGGAGTGAAACAATGAAAGAAAACAAATCATTATTTGGAAAATTAAAGAATCTTATAAAACCAAAAAAAGAAGAGCAAAAACCCCATTGGAATTCCAAAGATTGGATTGAAATAAAAGCACCATCAGGTTCATCACAACCAAACACAAATACCCTGCGCATGGAAAAACCGAAAATTACACCAATTCAACCAACAAAAGGTCCAGCTATACCACAGAGCGCTCACGTTCTCCGCCCAACTACCAAAGATCGAATCCAATCAGAGCGCACAACATATTCTGGCAGAGATCCAGCAAAGCCCGTTGAACGCATGTCCGCTGATGACTTAAAGAAAAAGTGGCCAGGCGCCTTCGAACAAAAGAAGTAGATTATTATTAGTATTTACTATCCTATCATGAAAAAAGTCCAAAATTGGGAAGTTTCACTAAACAAATTTATCAGCAAGTGGAAATCTAAAAAGGAAGTAATTGGAGCAATTGTGTGTGGTAGTTATATCACCGGGAATCCAACGAAGCATTCGGATATCGATTTACACATCATTCTGGATTCAAAAGCAACATACAGAGAAAGAGGCAATGAAATAGTTGACAGAGTTTTAATAGAATACTTTGCCAATCCCCTAACTAAACATAAAGACTATGACCAGGAAGATTTCAAAAAACGAAGAAAGGTTCATGCACATATGCTTTGTACCGGAAAAATTTTGTTTGACAAAACCGGCGAGTTAAATCAATTAGTCAAAAGTTCTCGGAAATATCTTCATAAAAAATATCCAAAACAAAAGAAAGAAGAAATAGAAATAGCAAAATATCATCTTTGGGACATGCAAGATAATTTGGAAGAAGTTTTTGAGTCCAACTCCGAAGATTTTTCCTTTGTGTATCATAATAATCTCACTGATTTATTCGAGACTTACTCCAAATTTCTGCAATTTGACTCCTTCCCTGCTCACAAATTAAGACGATGTCTTGAGAATGAAAAAGATAAGAAAAAATATCATGTCACAGATTTTCCAGATCAAAAATTTGCGATACATTTTGTATCACTTCTCAAGCAAACAGACAAATCAAAAATGATTACTGGCTTTCATGAATTAACAGACCATATTCTTAAAAAAATGGGTGGGTTTAACATTGATGGCTGGAAAATAAGGAGCTCAAACAAATAACTCAAACAAATAACTCAAACAAATAA
>CAYJTE010000077.1:0-2494 GCA_964372965.1 uncultured Methanosarcinales archaeon | reverse complement strand
CTCAAACAAATAACTCAAACAAATAACTCAAACAAATAAAGGTAATCCTATCTGATTCTACCCACTTCCCACAACAAGTGAAACTTTTTATACTAATAGCAATATCCCTTAACCATGACACAAATCGTAACCCCTTGGGAAGTCAAAGGCAATATCGATTATGATAAATTAATTCGCGATTTCGGTGTATCCAAAATAGATGATAAAATCATCGCAAGGATAAGTAAACACAGCAAAAATCCCCATTATTTCCTCAGACGCAACATTTTCTTTGCGCACCGCGACCTCAACTGGCTCCTAGATGAATACGAAAAAGGCAACAAATTCTTTCTTTATACTGGAAGGTCTCCATCTGGTCCTGTTCATATAGGTCATTTAGTTCCATGGATGTTCACCAAATGGCTCCAGGATACCTTTGATGTTGATCTCTATTTTCAATTCCCCAACGAAGAAAAATTCCTCTTCAAAGATAATCTCAGCTGGGAAGCCGCGCAGCAATATTTACAAGAGAACATGCTTGACGTCATTGCCTGCGGGTTCAACCCTCAAAAAACCCACTTCCTCATCGACACCGTACACGCCAATATTATGTATCCAGAAGCCCTCAAAGTTGCCAAGCGCATCACATTTTCAACCGTTAAGTCTGCTTTCGGACTCACCAACGAAAATAATATTGGATCAATCTTCTACACTGCCATGCAGGCAGTTCCTGCCTTTCTCCCAAGTGCTCTAGCCAAACGTAAAATTCCCTGCCTCATCCCCCACGCAATTGATCAAGATCCTCATTTCCGAGTTTCTCGTGATGTTATCCCCAAGTTAGGATATGACAAACCAGCATCCATTCAATGCCGCTTTCTTCCGGGGCTTGCAGGCATGGAATCTGACGGAAAAATGTCATCTTCCGGAGCAAATACCGCAATCTACACCACCGACGATCCCAAAACCGTCAAAAATAAAATTAACAAATATGCCTTCTCCGGTGGCCAAGCCACAATTGAACAACATCGCAAACTTGGTGGCAACCCTGATATAGACATTGCCTACCAGTGGCTTACTTTTTTCGAAGAAGATGATGTCAAATTAAAAAAGATCCATCATAATTACAAAAACGGAACTTTGCTCTCAGGCGAAATTAAGGCACTCCTCATTGAAAAGATCAACCTCTTCCTTGCAGAGCATCAAAAGAGAAGAAAAGATGCCGTCAGGAAAATTGATCAATTCATAGTAAAGATCAAATAATCAAACTTAATAATGTTTACTCCTATTTCTTCCACCACTCTATAAACCAAGATCTACCACCTTCGAACCATTAAACCAAAATCCCCATCTTCAACCCATTATTTTAATAATCAACATCCCTCAAATCACCCGCTAATTCTAATATTATTCTCTTCTTGTAATATTATTCTCCGATAGCAAAACAATTCTCATATTAGTAACATTTAATAGTATCTTCCACTATTCTCAGGCTAAAATGTCTTCAATAATAGCACAAGAAGTAAATATTGAAATAGCCACCGAACAAATTCTCTTTAAGAAGACAAATAAAGAGTTAGCACAGCTTCACAAAATACTAACAAAATATTATGGAGGAATCGAAATTCTTGGTAAATCCATTATCAAAACTCCAAAGAAAGATGCCATAAAAAAAGCTTTTTTGAATGATTTCGAAAAAGAAATTACCACCCAGGTGGATATTATTCTTCAACAGCTCGGGGAAGAATTTGATGTGCACATCCATCCCGATTTTCCAGACGAGTGGGCGAACTCAATTTCAACTGCCGAGATTCATATCAAAGGAGTATCACAAGATGCCACTGCAGAGCAAGAGAGAATAGCATCTGAATTATCGATTGACGATTATAAAGAGGTACTATCCATCCTCAGCAATATGCTCACTTCTTGCAAAATCGCACAAAAAGAACTAAACTTCAAAGAGAGGCAATTTCAAAATCTAACAATAACTATGCGTCGCCTCCATGCCAACCTATATTTCAAAAAGAATGAAGAGATGATTAGACAATGGTGGACAGGATTAGCAAATGATATATCACGCAAAAACTCATCTGATCTTCCCCGTTTCACCACCTCAAGTGAGCTTGTAGTCAACAACCATGATTTTTCCCACAACGGTATTAGATCTGACATAATTAAAATAAGGATTTATTATACGGGGAAAAACGGAATCTATGCATTCATTCTCAGCTATATACCTGAGAAAGATATCTTTGAAATAGAGAATTCAACCCCAATACAAAGTACTTCTCTTGCAACTGCATTGGAGAAAATGGCTACCATTGCATGTAAGAATCGTTAGGTATAAGTCCCCAGTCTCATAACCACCCACAAATAATGTGAGTAAAAACAGGCTCTGTAGAAAAAGTCCTCGAGCTGCCTAAAGCAACCTTCTTTTTGACAACACATCGGGCGCGTCCTGCAGGGTCGCTCGCTGAAGGCGAGTCCAAAACGACAGGACACACCCTACGGGTGCACT
>CAYJTE010000076.1:0-5206 GCA_964372965.1 uncultured Methanosarcinales archaeon | reverse complement strand
ATAAGAAGCCGCAATCGAAAGATGTGCAAGCGGTCGAGGGAAAACGAAACCCTCCCCAGAGAGACGTGACTCAAATCCAATTATTGCTGCCATATTTTCCAACATTTAGTCTACCTGCATCCCCTATTTATTCTACAGGGTAAGAACCACCAATCACCTCATCCTATCAAAATTACCTGCTTTATGCAAATCAAAACTATATACTCACTGTTTATCAAAACTATTTGGTAGTAAATGAAGCAATATTTATAAAATAACTCTTGTTTTTCCCCAATTCAGATCAATATTTTCCCAAATACTATGGCCAAAATAACTATCAAACAGCACGAATTTGAAATTCGCCCCATTCGTGATTCCTACGACCGACGCGCACAGTTATTCAGAAACAACATTATTGAAACAGTTTCCAAGATTGGTGTACCCGAACACCAGGTAGATGTTGAACTTGCAATAAATGCAAGAATGAACGCTCCGGGAGTGGCCATCTGGTACCTCGATGGTCACAGACTACAATATAGCCATAAATCATTCACCAAATATGCCGAAAATTTATACGTTGTATCCAAAGTCATCGAATTAAAAGTAAACGAGCTACTCGCAAAAGTGATTACCAAAGACGAATTCTTCGCTGAATTCACCGAAAATAACGATGTTGAAAAAAGGAGAGTTGAAGCAAGAATATTGCTTGGTGTAGATCCACAAGAACTTGATTTAGAAGTCATCACCAAAAAATACAAAATCCTTGCGAAACAACATCACCCTGATATGGATAACGGAAGCACCGAAACATTCAAAAAAATAAATAACGCCTTCCAAATATTAAAACGGGAGTTACAATAAATAACAACCATATCCACTTATTTATTCGTTGTCCCCGCAGTTGACAAAAATAATATTCACCTAGTAAGCAAAGAAGCCCCGGGAAAATACACTGCTACTTCACCTGATTCAGAAATATACATCTCTTTTCGTAGTATTCCTTGATTAACCAGTTGATCTACCACTGCGCAAAGGTTTTCTAACGAGAAACTGATGATCTCACGCGTGTGCAAACATTTTTCAAATCCATACAAATCAAGACCAATAATAGAGTTATTGGAATAAATTTCTGTAATTAATCCAATCAGCACTAGTTTTGATCTAGTCGAACCATAGAATTGCGGAAGTGAAAATGGTAAAGAATATTTATTAAAATAAACTGGCTCAGATTGTTGAGTAGAAATAGGATCAGAATACAAGTTATAAGCTCCGGCTTTGTGTTTTTGGACCGTCATAAGAGCAAAAATGCAGCCAACTATAAAAAAAGAACTCTTCAAAAATGAAAACCACAAAATTCAGCACCCAAAATAAAAAACTATGCAGGAACAACCGTCGCCTTAATCCTACGAATTCCCGCAGCAGACGCTTCTTCCTTTTGAATCACAAAGCGACCAAGTTCAGAGGTATTAGTAACATGCGGTCCACCGCAAAATTCTTTACTATACTCACCCACAAAATACACTGTTACTTTTGGTGGATACTTCACTCCAAACTCCATTTCCGCTCCCAGCTTCAGTGCCTCATTATAATTCATCTTGGAACACACAACCGGAACAGCAAGACGAATTACCCTATTAACCTCTTCTTCAACATTTTTCACTTCTTCGGGAGTCAACTTTCGCGCAAAATTGAAATCGAACCGCAACCGTTCCGGAGTAATGTTCGATCCTCGCTGATGAACATCAGATCCAAGAACCCGCCGCAGAGCTTCATTCAATAAGTGTGTTGCCGTATGTAACCTAACTGTTTGTTCTGAATGATCAGCCAGACCACCTTTAAACATTCCAGTAGTTGATGATCGTGACAATTCCTGATGATGCCCAAATTCCTTCTTAAACCCATCCACATCTACTTTTCGCCCGAGTTCACCCGCGAGTTCCTCAGTCATCTCTATTGGAAATCCATAACTCTGAAACAACAAAAAAGCATCTCTTGCAGAGATAATACTTCCTTGCTCCGCAATTTTATGAAATTCTTTAAGCCCCTTTTCAAGTGTGAGGGTAAATTTATCTTCTTCCTTTTGCAACTCCGATAAAATTTTTTTCTTGTTGCGCGCAAGTTCCGTATAATACTCCCCATATTCCGAAATCACAATCTGTGCAATACGAACCGTGAACATCTCTTTAATTCCAATCAACTTTCCAAATCGTATTGCCCGACGAATCAGCCGACGTAAAATATATCCTCGATCAACATTAGCTGGAACAACTCCAAAATCATCCCCTAAAATAAAAGTAGCTGCTCGCAGATGGTCAGCAACAATTCTCATAGCGTTAAGAGAAGAAACATATTCTCGCGCACTAAGCCTTTCCAGCTCTCTAATCATTGGTAAAAACAGTTCAGTTTCATATGCACTCTTCTTGCCTGATAGCACCGCAAGTACGCGCTCAAACCCCATACCAGTATCCACATTTTTCTGTGATAGTTCTTGAAGTTTTCCGTCCGCTTGCCGGGTATACATCATAAAAACATTATTCCAAATTTCAACCCATCTTGAATCTTCAGAATCAAACACCTCCGGAGCATCCCCTTCACCTGTCCAAAAAAATATTTCAGATGAAGGACCACACGGACCAGTATCTCCTGCCGACCAAAAATTATCTTTGCCACAAAACGCAATGCGACTAGAGGGAACACCTTGCTTTTTCCAAATCGAAACAGATTCCTCATCACGCGGAACTGTAGAATCACCCTTGTACACTGTAACTCCAAGCATGGCAGGAGAGATTCCCATCCATCGAGCAGATGTCAAAAATTCCCAAGACCATGCAATAGATTCCGATTTAAAATAATCACCCAGTGACCAATTACCAAGCATCTGAAAAAAAGTATGATGAGTATTATCTCCAACATTATCAAAATCAACCGTACGCAAACACTTTTGAATATTAACAAGACGAGTACCAGAGGGATGTTTCTGACCAAGTAAATACGGAACAAGTGGCTGCATACCTGCAGTTGTAAACAATACAGATGAGTCATTCACCGGAATAAGTGATGAAGACGAAATAACCGCGTGCTTCTTATCGTAAAAAAACGCAAAATACTTTTCTCGAAGAGTTTTAGGATCCATACCACCCAGAGAACAGGAAGTATTTTTTAAGGTTGTGGTTTAAATGTGTTTATTTCACCAGTGCAAGAAAAGTGTGCCTTTCTGTACAAAAACAAGATGTACAAAAAAAAAGATGTACCCAAACAAGATGTACAAAAAAAAGTTGTACAAAAAAAAAGAAAACAAGAAGCTATCTGTTTTCTGGTCAGAAAATCTCTGATTTTCTTGAATAATGGATTCTCCTTATTTCTTGTGTTTTACTGGTGGTGGGCGGTTTTTTTGACATACCTACAGCATAACCACTACTCCCTGGCTAACTATAAACAGATTTTATATCTCCATTTCCGTACTATTTCAAACAAGATTATGAACAAAGAAAACACTATCAACTTGTTTCAGGACCAAAAGTAACAACTCACCTCTCAGACTCTAAAACCACATCACCAATTAACTCCATATTTGTACTTCTACTTACCTTAACTTGTAATATATCTCCTAGTGTAGCCAAAGCATGAACCACAATTGGCTTATAGGCAAAATTACGACCCTGCACCTGACCCCCATCAAGAACTACATCAACTAAAATTGAACCCTGCCAATCCCTCCACCGCTCATTTTGTAATTTTGAAATATTATTATTCATATCCTGCAAAATCCGCAGTCGTCGAGCCTGTTCTTCTTCCGAGAGAGGCACAACTTCCGCAGCATCTCTCCTCGTTCGCAGTTTAGGATTATAATTCACAATATGCATCTGATCCGGATTGAACTTACGAATCGCTGTTTGCAACTCCCAAAAGTCTTTCTCAGATTCCAGCGGATGGCCAGTAAGTATTTCTGTTTCAATGGTTAGTGATGGGAACTTCTCACGAAGTGTAAGAACCAACTCCAAAAATTGTTCCAAAGTATACGGGCGCCCCATATCCTCAAGAACCACAGAACTAACTGATAAGAGGGGAATATGCAAAAATTTGCGGATTTTATCATCCTTAAAAATTGACATAAAATCATCCTTATATTTTAAAATAGTGTGTGGATGAATTGTTGGCAAATGAATAATGTAGTCTCCTTCAATCTTAACTAAATCGCGCAACAGAGTTGGGAAATTAGTTTTAATATCCACTCCATACGCTCCACCATCCGGACTAAAAAGTAAAATTTCACGTGCACCAAGCAGAACCGCCTTCTCTACTTCCGCACGTATCTCAGATATTGGGTACGATGAGTACGGTGAACCTTTCCGCTTTGATTTACAATACTGGCAAACTCCTTGACATGCCCGAGCAATAGGAATAGTTTGAGTATATGCCAAATCGCGCACGCGGGGCAAGTTCAAAGGTGGCAATTCCTTTGTCACTGTAAATTGTACAACATTATCCGCAAGCGTCTCTTCAATAGCTTCTGCAATCTTATGAATCTGTCGAGTTGCAACAAGAGAGTATTTTTTCAGCCGTTCTGGATCTTTTTTTGGAATACACCCTGTAATGATTTTGATTTTATGCGGGTGCTTCATCTCAAGTTCACCAAGCGTCAACCAGAATTCGTCTTGCTCTCCTTTGGAGCATACATGTAATACAACCACATCTGCATTTTCAACGAGTGGCACAACCTCAAATTTAGCTTGAACGCACACACCTCGCATTTGTTCTACATCAGAAGAATACCGATCACATCCAAAAGAAAGCACCGTAACAGCAGTCATAATAGTATCACCACAGTGAGTACGAAAATAACTATTTAAGCGTTGTGGGGTTTCAGGCTAGAGAGGTTTTCAGGTTTAAAAAGTATTTCACTTCTCCCTACCCCTCCGATATTCACGAACCACTCTCTCAATCATCCCCAACTCGGCCCGCCTTCTCTCAAACACCACTGGCGCAACAAGCGCAAACCCCGACGTCTGCTTCAAAATATCAGAAGGTGTAATTTTAACTCCCACTACCATTCGTAGGACATCTTTTGGAATAGAATTGAAACTTACAACGATGACCTGCAACTCAGCGAGTACCCGAAGAGATTCAGACGAAAACACTGCCGGGTCAGAAACAAGTACATAATCCAATGATCGAATCAACCCATTTTCCCGTCGAGAAAGTATAACTGATTTTGAAAGGTTCGCAA
>CAYJTE010000075.1:0-5206 GCA_964372965.1 uncultured Methanosarcinales archaeon | reverse complement strand
TGCAGATAACTTAAAGATTCAAGAAATAAATAGAATAAGAGAGAGATTTCAGGAGGCTCAAAGATAGATACAATACACTCAGTTTGTTTTCTTTTATAAATAGGAAATACAATGTGGATGAGAGGGGGTTCTTGAAAATGTACAATCTCTTGCGCGCAAAAAATTACTATATTGTGAGCTTCATGGCCACCTTCATAATTGTGAGAGATTATGCAAGTGATGTTATTTTTTTGTAATAAATCCTCTGGTGTAGTTTATTATAGTACTGATTGATGTAAGGTTTAAAATGTTATTTTCAGTTATATTGAGATGACTAATTTTTTCCGAACATCAATAGTTCATAGCGATAGATTAAATTCTCTCTCCACTGATTAACCACATCTTGCACTTCTTTGTTCATAATGATTGGATAATAAACAGCTTATTAATCTTTATGGCTCGTTTTATGATGATCATATAATTCATAAAAACATGCCAATTATTGTACATTTTAAGATAATTTTCACAAAGAACATTTTTATAGTGTGAGGTGGATTGGTGTACATGCCTCCTGAATCTGTTCATGTTCTAACCATTATAAAGCGAGATGGAAGAACTGTGGCATTTAGTAAAAGTAAGATTACAGATGCTATCTTTAAAGCAGCAGAGAGTGTTGGTGGTCGTGATCGAACTCTATCTGAAAAATTAACGCAGTATGTGGCTGAGGAGTTGGAACGGAAGTTTGGATCTCAGACTCCTACAGTTGAAGATGTTCAGGATATAGTTGAGAAAATTCTAATTGATAAAGGTCATGCGCGTACAGCTAAGGCGTATATTTTATTTCGATATAAAAAAGCACAGGAGCGAGAGAAACGAGCTTTGATTTTAGGTGATGAGCATCCTGATGATAATTTACACTTTTCATCTGAGGCGCTGACTATACTTGAGCGACGGTATTTACAAAAGGATAGTGCTGGAAATCTTACTGAGACGCCTAAAGATATGCTTGAACGTATTGCTGTAAATATGGCACAGGCTGACTTGAGATATGGGGCTACGGTGGAACAAGTTAAACAAACAAAAGAACGATTTTATTATTTACTGGCGTCGCTTATATTTCTTCCAAATACTCCAACTTTGATGAATGCGGGGACGAAAAATCAATTACTTCCAGCATCATTTGTGTTACCTATTGAAGACACTATGGAAAGTATTTTTGGAACTCTACAGACGGCAGCTATTATTCATCAACGGGGGTCCGGGACGGGGTTTTCATTCTCACGGCTCAGACCTAAACACGATCCTGTAAAACATCACCTTGGAGTTGCGGGGGGGCCCGTGGCGTTTCTTAAAGTATATGATGCGGCGTTGGAAATTGTAAAGCAAGGCGGTATCAGACCTGGTGCGAATATGGCGGTTCTGCGAGTAGATCATCCGGATATTTTACGTTTTATTGAGGCGAAACGTGATAAAAGATCACTAAGGAATTTTAATATTTCAGTTGCCGTAACTGATAGATTCATGAAGGCTGTTGAAGATGATCGTGATTATATTATTTATAATCCCCGAACGGAAAAATATGTTGGGAAGCTACGGGCTCGTGATATTTTTTCAGTGATTACACAGAGTGCATGGAAGACGGGCGATCCTGGGCTGATTTTCATTGATGAGCTCAATAAACGGCATAGTTGTAAACATTTAGGGGAGATTGAAACAACAAACCAATGTGGGGAAGCGCCGCTGCTACCGTATGAAGGATGTATGTATGGCTCTATTGATCTTTCAAAATTTGTTGATGAAAAGCACGACGATCTCAATTATGTTGCGCTTGGCCAGGCAGTGGCTACAGCTATTCACTTTTTGGATAACGCTCTTGATATGACCATTTATCCCACAAAAGAAATTGAGTATGCATGCAAAAGAACACGTAAAATTGGTCTTGGACTGATGGGGTTTGCTGATACTTTAATCAAATTAAACATTAAATATGATTCAGAAGCTGGGCTTGCATTTGCAGAGAAAACAATGTCTTTCATTCATGGAAGAGCATATGGGGCCTCTCAGGAGTTGGCACAGAAGCGAGGTGTGTTTCCTGCATATAAGGGGTCTGACCATGAAAAGGCTGGTCGAAAAATGCGAAATGCAACATGCCTTGCGCTCTCGCCTACTGGGACGCGTTCCATTTTGGCATCATGTTCTGCGGGGTGTGAGCCACTCTTTGCAATTTCGTATCAAAGAACATTGTTGGGAACGAATGAAATAGTGTATTTGAATCAAGACTTTGAGGATATGGCTAAAGAGAGAGGGTTTTATACATCTGAGCTTATTTGGAAAGTGAGTAAGTCGGGAACAATACAACATTTGAAGGAAATTCCAAAAGATGTGCGTGATGTATTTGTGACTGCTCAAGATATTGAACCAGTGTGGCATATAAAAATGCAGTCAACATTGCAAAAATACGTTGATAATTCGATTTCAAAAACGATTAATTTCCCTCGGACAGCCGCTATTCGTGATGTTGAAGAGGCATATATGCTTGCATGGAAATCAAAGTGTAAAGGCATTACTATTTACCGCGATGGAAGTTATGAGGATCAAGTTATTACTATTGGAGATGGTATGTTGTAATTGGATGGCAGGTTGTAATTGGAAGGCAGGTTGTAATTGGGTGACATGTTGTAATTGGATGGCAGGTTGTAATTGGAAGATAGTTGATCGATGATTTTTATTTAAGTAGAACAAATTGATTTGGGGAAAAATGGTTGTATGAAAATTTATACAAAAACAGGTGATCTTGGTACTACTTCAACGTTTGCAGGAGAACGCACACTCAAAACTGATCCTCGTATCGAAGCAGTAGGAAGTGTTGATGAGTTGAACTCTTTAATTGGGATTGTTCTTTCTACTTGTACAACGCAGGATGGAGGTGATAGTGATGTACGGGGATTACAAGTTGAGGAGATAAAGGGATATTTGTTACAAATACAGCATGACCTTTTTTCTCTTGGAGCTGAAATTTCTCTTATTACTCATAAAGATTTAACCAATGTACATGCTCCACATATTACCGAGAAACATATTGAAGACTTGGAAAAGATCATTGATTTTATTTCTGAGAAGTTGATAGAGCAAAAATGTTTTCTCCTTCCGAATGGAACGCCACTTTCATGTTGGCTGCATTTTGCACGAACGGTTACGCGAAGAGCCGAACGTGATATTTTACGATTGCAAGAGGTGTATCATTTGAATCCAACTAGTTTACGGTTTATGAATAGATTGTCTGATTTATTTTATGTTTTAGCACGGTATGCAAATAAAGAGACAATGAGTGAACAGCAGCCTATGTATAAATATTTTAAATAGAAGATTGCTGCAAGGGTGCTATCAAATATTTTTTACTTATTTCAGAGGCTATATGACTCAACTCTGATAGACTCTTGTCGGATTCAAATCAATCTGCCTGAGGGGATAATTCATTTGTTTGAAAAAGTTCACCACCACCAGCATACCTATCTTTGTAGATCTCCACGAGATTATATTAGCTGTGGCATGACCAGTTAATGTGAAGTGGCCCTGCGGATTTAATATAAAGGAGTTATCAATGCCACTATCACCTTGTTATACGAAATTGAGAATTTGCCTTTTAAGTTGTGGCGGTGAGGAAATTATTTAAACCTATAACACTTTTTCAAAAACTATGAAAATAAAACTAGATCATGTCTATGTTTCTGTAAAAGACATGGACAGAGCAATAAAATTTTACGAGGATTTATTAGGTATGAAAGTCACCCATAGAGAAGAGAATACTTGGGCTGATTTTGATGTTGGACATGGTTTTTATTTTGGCCTAATAAATCCTAGAATTATTAGCAATAAGCGTATTTTAGGGAATAATGCTGTCCCTGTTTTTTGGTCAGATGATGTTGATGCAGCTTTTGAAAAAGTTAAAAAATGGAAATGTAAAATCATAGATGAACCAACAGATTTAGAATTTACTGATTATCCTTACAGATGTTTTCAATTCTATGATACAGAGGGCAATCTGTTGGAAGTCGCTAAATATGATAGGGAGTAATTTTCTCACCATTTTTATTTATGAACGGCAAATTCTCAACTTGCTCACTATCGTTCGCACCACGCTGCGCTCTCACTTCGCTACGCTACGTTCGGGTCATATAACAAGGGACCCCCTGACGTTCTAAAACAAATATCTAAAATTAGACAAGACCCTCAAGGATAAAAAAATTTACGAACCCCCTTTAGGAACCCCCTCTTACTGATTTTAACAGAGTTCATATTGACAAACATTCCATATTAATCTTTACTATTGATCATGAAAATAAGAAAATTAGAATTTATTACTTTGATTATCACAGCGTTGTGTACAATTGGCAATCAAGAGAAGAATAGGACATTAATAACAGAAGAGCTTAAATATTTCTCCTACTTTTTGTCGTCTAAGAAGCATCAAATAAACTAAACAGATTATACTTCTCACCACCCCCTCATCGTTGCAATCCACGCCATAACTTCCATTGCATAGGTTTCCGGATCAACTTGCAACGTAGCTCTTTGAGAAAAAGATCCAATCATTGGAGCTGCTTCATCAAGCACCACGCGCCATCCTTCACAATACTGATTCTTTGCTTTTAGCAATCCGAGTCCCCAGAAATAATTTTCTTGGCCCTGATCCCCTGTTCTGTTTTCTATTTGTTTATACAGCATTCCCCCATAATTAGAAGAATTTGTTGTTTTATTTCGTTGACCAGAAAATTCAAATAGGATAGAACCACCCGAATGATTTGGTACGAATCGTTCCCACGATTCTAAAACACCGAGTTGTCCCAGGTCCAGCAGCCGCCGATCAAGGTCAATCATATCAGCAGTTTCAAGAGTGAGTGCCGGTGAAACAAAAAGGTGAAACCCCTGACTTCCATTTGGTGCATACCACATCTGATTAACAACCCCTATTTTCGCATCCCTTTTATTCTGGCCAAGATACCCCGGAGTCCATGCTTGCGAACTGGTTATTATTCCTGTACTATTTCCACCAATACTCACATATTTATTTCCTGCTCCTTCATATCCCATAAATCCACGAGTGAGAAAGCGAGATGTATTTCCAATACTATCCACGTTCACCCTCAACCCACCAAATTTTGATCCCACATAATGTGCACCAATAAGAGTGTAAGTTTCATTTTGCACATACACTGGTCCAATTCGA
>CAYJTE010000074.1:3919-5209 GCA_964372965.1 uncultured Methanosarcinales archaeon | reverse complement strand
GGCACACCAAAAATTTCAATGAAATTTTTTAGTGAATCTGTGGGTATTCGCCCTACGATTTTATAAAAAAAATTCCTTTTACAAAAATAACTAATAACTTCTAACTACACCCGCTCGTCTCACCACACACTTCACACAACATACACGTGCCATTTTGTCTAAGTTGCGCAGCTCCACACCCATGACACTTCTGCTTTCCTTCACTTTCCAAAACCCGAGTTTTTACAATTGGTTTACGTAGTGATGGTGAAACCATCGTAGGCCCAGCACTACTTGCAACTACTGCTGGTCCATCAAAATCTTCTAAGAAGGACGCCAGTTCAACAACAATAGGGTGACCATCCACCATAACGTTTTTAGCAATCGCCTTAGGCTGTAAGCCTGACCTCAAACTGAAGTTAATACTGTTCAGAAGCGCCTGAACCACAGCCTGCTGTGCAGGACTAATAGCATCCATTTGCATTGAAACTTCAAGCAAAACCTCTCCATCCACTCGTCCTTTAATGGTTACGTGGTTACGTCCAAGATGAACTTTCTTTCGCACTTCAGCGAAGAGTCTTTCTTCAACAAATTCCGAAAGCAACCCCTTTAATTCCGGAAATTCCTCAAGTGTACTATTAAGGGGTTGTGATAGTTTTGACCCATCACGATAGAGCGCAGTCGCTTTTATCATCATTGTCCATGCATCATAATATACTTGCTTAATCTGCTCAATTGTCCAATCACGTGGCATATTGATAGTTTTACTAATCGCACCGCTGATAAATGGTTGAACCGCAGCAAGCATTTTTAGATGGCCATAGGGGTGAATGTACCGCGACCCTTTTTTTCCGCATTTATTTGCACAATCAAAAATTTCATAATGTGAAGAATCAAGATGTGGTGCACCTTCAATTGTCATAGTCCCACAAATATATTCATTTGCAACATCAATTTGTTCATCACTAAAACCCAGCGCAGAGAGCACATTAAGACTTTGACCCTTCATAATTGTTGTAAAAGTCTGTTCACCAAGGTTTCCCTTATGGAATGTATAGCGGATATCCATCGCATTTCGAAGTTCTTTTTCAACAGCCACGATTTGCTGATCAGAAAGACCCTTAGACCGCAGAGTTTCACGATTGATATAGGGTGATCCTTCAAAAGTAGCATGCCCCAAACAATAATCAATGATATCCTTAATTTGGCCTGGGGTGTAACCAAGCTTAGTAAGAGCCATCGGAACACATTGGTTTACAATCTTAAAATATCCACCGCCAGCAAGTTTTTTGAACTTAACCAGACTATAAT
>CAYJTE010000074.1:835-3909 GCA_964372965.1 uncultured Methanosarcinales archaeon | reverse complement strand
GACTAATCCTATGGTTCCTGTTGGTGCGATGACTGTTGTTTGTGCATTGCGATATCCATATTTCTCACCCAAACTAAGTGCTCTATCCCACGCATCGTGAGCCGCCTCAAGGAGCAGTGATGGACAAAGTTGTTGATTAATTCCATGTGGTTTAATACTCAGTTGTTCATAATCTTCTGTATCATATGCGGCTCGTTTATGGTTACGAATGACCTTCAGCATACTGTCTTGATTTTGCTGATATCTCTCAAATGGACCAAGCGATGCAGCGAGTTCAGCTGATGTTGCATACGAATCTCCGGTCATAATAGCTGCCAGTGCCCCCGCAATAGACCTACTAAGGTCAGAATCATACGGAACACCTTGTAACATAAGTAATGTTCCCATATTCGCATAGCCAAGACCAAGTGTTCGATATTCAAACGACCGCTGTGCAATCATCTCAGATGGGAAGTGTGCCATCAAAACGGAAATTTCAAGAGCAATTGTCCAAAGTCTAATTGCATGACGATATCCCATGATGTCAAAACCATGCTGTTCATCATAGAACCGCCCAAGATTAATCGATGCTAAATTACAAGCCGTATCATCTAAAAACATATACTCACTACACGGATTCGATCCATTAATACGGCCATCAGATGGGCACGTATGCCATTCATTGATCGTCGTATCATATTGAACACCAGGATCGGCGGAAGCCCACGCACAATACCCAATATCATCCCACAGCTTTCGCGCAGGAAGAGTTCTAATCACATCACCAGATGTTCTCCCTTTTAATTCCCACATTGCTTCATTATGCAACGCTTCATAAAATTCGTTAGGGATACGAACCGAGTTATTACTATTCTGACCTGAAACAGTAAGATACGCTTCCGATTCATAATGAGTATTAAACTTTTGAAGAGGAAGAGTGTATCCTTGTTTCGCTAAATCAAGAGCCCGAACCAAATAGTTGATAGGAATATGTTCCTTTGCAGCACGTTTTAGTAGTGTCTTAACCTCGGGGTCCGCCATCGGGCTTTCTTTATCTTTTGCAACTTCAATAAGTCGTGACAAGTGTTCATGCAAAATGTTGGAACCTGATACAAGATCAGCAACTTTCTCCTCTTCGCGTACTTTCCACCAAATAAACTCTTCAATTTCTGGGTGATCCATGTCTAGGGAAACCATTTTCGCCGCACGTCGTGTAGTGCCACCAGATTTAATTGAACCAGCAGCCGTATCAAATATCTTAAGAAAACTCATCAAACCAGATGATGTTCCCCCGCCTGTCAAACGTTCACCTTTACCACGTACTTTTGAAAAGTTAGATCCCGTACCCGATCCATATTTAAAAACTCGAGCTTCACGTGTTAGGAGAGAAAAAATACCCCCTTCACGAACAAGATCATCATCAACATATTGAATAAAACATGCGTGCGGTTGACTTCGCGTATACGCATCCTTAGAATATTCCAGTTTTTTAGTTTGCGGATCAACAAAACTATGCCCTTGTGCAGGACCTTTAATTCCATACGCCCAGTGAAGTCCAGTTGTAAACCACTGAGGTGAGTTAGGCGCCGCATACTGACCTATAATCATGTACACCATTTCATCATAGAACACTGCAGCATCTTGTGAACTGGTAAAGTAGTTATGTTTTTCACCCCAAAATCTCCAACACCCCGCAATTCTATGAGCAACTTGCTTGATGGATGTTTCAGAGCCCGTAATAACTCGACCGTTTTCATCAAGTAACGGATCACCACGATCGTTTTTTAATGGCACACCTGCTTTACGAAAATACTTTTGAGCTAAAATATCGGTTGCCACCTGAGTCCAAAAATGAGGAACTTCTACATCATCCATTTGGAACACCATTGATCCATCTGGATTTCGAATCATAGAAGTACGCTTATCATATGTGTACATGTCAAATGGGTGCACACCATCTCGAGTAAAGTATCGCGGGATTTGCAGTCCTGCTTTTTCTATGGAAGATATTTTAGTTTTCATAACACACCCCTTTTTTCAAACACCACATCATAACCAGTGCAACTTTAATGTATATACCATTAATTAGCATACCCATTATAATACTTCTCAAACCATCATCTTTTATACTATCTGGTAACACTATATCTATTTCTTAGTGCAATATCCCAATTGCACGTTTTACAGCAGTACTAAGAAAGCGATTATTTATCTCTTCCTCTTTTATTCGAATTTTCCCCCTGTAGATTACTTTTGATAGAGGGTGTATTGTTGTTTATTTAAAAAAATTTGAGCATTTCAATATATATGTTTGAACATATAATCTGAAGTATCATCTGTTTCACTTCCACGTGCAATATTCTAAGGGGATAACCAAATACATTTAAACATCAAAATGGTTCTATCTCTAATCAGGTGATAAAAATCCTAATAAAGAGATCTTAGAGAATGTTTTGTACGTTCAATAAAGTACAAATCAAATAAATTGCCTTTGAATATAATCAAAACTAATCAATCAAAACCAGCACTGTCAATGAAAACCCTAGTTAATTTATTCCGGTCAGAAAATATCTGATTTTCTTGAATACAATAGTTTCTGCATTTCTTGTAGTGGGTGGTTTTTTGACAATCGCGAATATACCACTAACATAATCAGCCTACCAATTAATATACATAATCCCAAAAAACAACACTAAAACCCTACTATCCACATTACTATGAAACGAAAAACCCAAAGAATCTTCATTTGGATCCTCATTCTCCTCCTTCTTACAACCTATTGGTACATCGTACACTACAAAAATATTAACCCACTCGAAAATATCGGCAAAAAAGGTACCGCTTCACAACCACCTCCGCAACCATCATCATTTGTAACCTCAGCCGGCGATTTCAAAGTCATCTTCTGTCCCTCTGATGAATGTCTTGAGGCCTACCTCAAGCTAATCAACAGCGCGAATACTTCACTTGACTGCGCACTCTACGAATTAGACCATCCTCAGATACAAAACGCAGTTCGAAATCAATCAGCAAATATTCCCGTACGAATTGTTACTGATAATGACTACTTAAAAGAATTCAACGAGCCGTACGTC
>CAYJTE010000074.1:0-825 GCA_964372965.1 uncultured Methanosarcinales archaeon | reverse complement strand
AAAGTTGATAAAAGCTGATTAATGCATAATAAATTTTGTATAGCCGACAACAAAAATCTTCTCGCAGGTACCGCCAATCCTACAACAAACGACATCCACAAAAACAACAACAACATTGTTTTAACCAACTCAACACAAATAATCATAAACTACCGCACCGAATTCGAAGAACTCTACAGTGGCACATTCAAAAAAGGTGCCAAAACACTAAACCCCCAAATCACTTTCGATCAAAATAAAATCAAAATCAAAACCTACTTCTGCCCCGAAGATAAATGTGAAGATCAAGTAGTAGCCGAGCTAAATAAAGCAAAAACGAAAATTGATTGTATGGCATTTTCATTCACATCAGAAAATATTGCGAATGCCCTCCTCTTAAAACACCTCGAGCACCTTCCCATCCGCTGTGTTCTGGAGCGGCGCATGGAATCAAAATATTCACAGTACAGTAAGCTAAAATATCAAGGAATCGATGCCCACCTCGATGGCAACAAGTACACCATGCATCATAAAGTCTTCATAATTGATAACGAAACAGTCATCACCGGATCATTCAATCCCACCGCCGGAGGCAACAGCAGAAACGACGAAAATATCATGATAATCCATTCATCTGAAATCGCCAAGTTATATGAACAAGAATTTTTGAAGGTATACCAAAGTGCAATCGAAGTTGAAAAAAATACCTCCTCTTCACATGAAGATACAGCAGATCAAGTAATCAATGAGTAAAGTCCAATCATCTTAACCATATATCAGCTTAATCAATCATCAAGTAAAATAAGCAGGAATCCCCTGGATTCGCACGGAAAAGCAACGACTTTT
>CAYJTE010000073.1:0-5250 GCA_964372965.1 uncultured Methanosarcinales archaeon | reverse complement strand
ATTGGGAGGGTGCGTGTGGTCGGGTGCAAGTACATCTTCCGTCTGATTTGACAGGAAAGGATTTTTATATATGTGGGCTTAATGAGTTGATTGTTGAGACAAAAGAGTTTCTTTTAGCAGGGGGTGTTGCGAAAGAATATATCTACTTTGAGAGATATGATTAACTCTCTGGTAATGCGAGGATATTATCATTTTAATATCTATTTTGAGGCATATTCATCTCTTCTTTTTAAGCAACAGGTTATTAAACCGCCCTCTTTTCTGATACTTGTTGGTTGTGGTTACAATGTATTTTTGCTTTGTTCCTGCTTGCAAAGGTTATTAATATATTAATAGTGGTTTTGTTGAAAAGTTCGTCTTTGGTTAATGTGGTTGTGAAGATGGAGAAAGAGAGTGTAAGATGGAGAAAGAGAGTGTAAGATGGAGAAAGAGAGTGTAAGATGGAGAAAAAACTTTGGTTTTTCTGCGCAGAAGTGGGTGGTTGCGCAGAGATGAGTGGTTGCGCAGAGATGAGTGGTTCCTCATTTCGTGTTTCCCGTAAGGGACAGCTATTTTGTTATTCATTATGTTGGATAGTGAGGGATTGATTCGGATGGTGAGAGATTGATTCGGATGGATGCTACTGGATTTTTCAACAAGGTAATCGGCAGTGTTTATCCGCTAATGATTCATTAATAATTATGTATCATATTCAAAATAAGGATTATTATTACAATGAGAATTACAACAAATACGGGTTTTGAGTCTAAGGTTGATGCATTAGTTTTAACATTGTTTGAGGGTGATTCTTACAAAACTTTTTCACAAGAATTGGCGGGCGATCTTGATTTAGCAGTTAAACGTGAACAGTTTTCACTTAAATTTGGTGAGGTGTTTGTTACTAAGGTTTCTGATTTACCCTACTTGTATACCATGGTGGTGGGGCTTGGTAAGAAAGAAGATTTTAACTCTGAGAGACTCCGAAAAATTATTGGTAAAATTGGGAAAGTAGTTCGCGGATATAAACTTGTTTCTTTTTCGACGAATGTGGCTCAAGTGAGCACGATGGTGTTACGTGATGATGAGATTGCACGTGCTTGCTCGGAAGCTCTTATCTTGTCAAATTATTCTTTTACAAAATATTTGTCAAAAGATAAAAAATCAAAACTACTTGAACTAGTATCTCTACAGTGGTTGGGGTCTGAAAAATTGTTTGCTGATGGTTTGAGAGTTGGTCGAGTGGTGGCTGAATCTACTAATTATGTAAAAGATCTGGTGAATGAACCGGCGAGTGTGATGACACCATCTGAGATTGAAAAGGTTGCGCGAGCTCTTGCAGCTTCTCGCAAATTGAAAATTAGAGTTATGGAACGTGATGAGATGAAAAAGGAAGGTCTCGGTGCACTGCTGGGTGTTGCTCAAGGTTCTGCGCAGCTTCCCAAACTTATTTTTCTGGAGTATAAGGGAGGAGGATCGGAAGCTTCAGTTGCTTTGGTTGGAAAGGGGATTACGTTTGATAGTGGCGGGTATAATTTGAAGCCAACTGGATATATGGAGGATATGAAATGTGATATGGCGGGTGCTGCTGCTGTTTTGGGTACGCTGCGCGCTGTTTCTGAACTGGGTCTTAAGGTTAATGTATTAGGAGTTATTCCTGCCTGTGAAAATATGGTGTCTGGTCTTGCTCAACGGCCAGGGGATATTGTTCGTGCGTACAATGGTAAAACTATTGAAATTACAAACACTGATGCTGAAGGGCGGTTGATTTTGGCTGATGCAGTTGCTTATACGGAAGCTAAGTATAAACCAGCAGTTATGATTGATCTTGCAACTCTTACGGGTGCGTGTGTGGTGGCTTTGGGAACGGTTTGTGCGGGGGTTATGGGTCGTGATGAAATGCTCATTGCGGCACTGGTTGAAGCGGGGAACAAGAGTGGAGATCGAGTGTGGCAGTTGCCATTTTTTGATGAGTATCAAGATTTAATGGATGGGTCACTTTCAGATTTGAGAAATACTTCTTCAAAGGGTAAGGGTGGAGAAGCTGGCGCGATTACGGGGGCGGTATTTATTTCAAAGTTTGTTCAGAAGACGCGATGGGCTCATGTTGATATTGCGGGGACTGCACATTTAAATGAGGCAAATTCGTATCATCAGAAGGGAGCAACTGGTAGTGGTGTTAGGCTTTTGACGTATTATTTGATGGGGTTGTAAACTATTTTTATTATTTTATCCAGCTTATGTTTTTTTCATTGAAGGTGAGGGTGGCAAATTGAGTTTAAATGTGTTTAATTACTACTATTTTTTGATTGATCCAATATTAGTTGTGAGGTGGATTTGGTCTTGTGTTTAGCTTTCATTACTTTTTTAAAGCAGACTGCGTTTTGGATTGCTATGGTTAATATGGAAAATGTGGTTATTTTAGGTACTGGTATTTCTGGTTGTACAGCGGCGATTTATACTGCGCGGGCTAATTTGAAGCCTCTTGTTATTTCAGGTCCCGAAGATGGGGGGCAACTTACTCTTACAACGGATGTTGAGAATTTTCCTGGATTTGAACATGGGGTTATGGGGCCAGAACTGGTTTCTAACTCCAAGAAGCAAGCGGAGCGGTTTGGGGCAAGGTTTAAAGTGGATATTGCGTCTGCGTTTCGTGTCATTGTGGGAGGGTATGAGTTGGAGTTGATTAGTGGGGAGAAAGTACAATGCCGGTCTCTTATTATTAGTACAGGGGCTTCAGCGCGATGGTTGGGTATTGCGTCTGAAGATAAGTTTAAGGGACGGGGTGTGTCATCTTGTGCAACATGTGATGGTGCGTTTTACAAAGGTAAGAAAGTGCTTGTTGTAGGTGGCGGTGATTCGGCTATGGAGGAGAGTATGTTTCTTACGAAATTTGCGGATTCTGTTGTAGTTGTGCATAGGCGCGATGCTTTTATTGCATCGAAAATTATGCAAGAACGTTTTTTTTCCAATACTAAATGTTCTGTTCTGTGGAATAAAACAATTGTCGAATTTGTGGGAGATAAGGTTCTTAAAGGAGTGGTACTTGAGGACACTGTTACGAAAGCTCGTATGTCTGTTGATTGTGATGGCGTGTTTCTTGCAATTGGGCATATTCCTAATACTTCTATTTTCAGAGGCCAGTTGCAGTTGGATAAACTTGGCTATCTGATCACAGATAGGAATATGCATACTGCTCTTCCTGGTGTTTTTGCGTGTGGTGATGTGCAAGATACGCGGTATAGACAAGCGGTTACGGCGGCGGGGACTGGCTGCGTTGCAGCTCTTGAAGCAGAGCGATATTTGGCGGAAAAAGGGATACATTAAGAAGTTTTTTATATTTAGTTGTTTTGTTTTCTTGTTGTTTTTTCAGTTGGGTTTGAATCTTTTTTGTTCTTTGACATTTTTGAATAAACCAAGTAGTACAATGGTTGCTATTATTTGAATTATTCCCATGGAAATAAATAATACTTTAAATGAGAAATAGCTTACAACGAATCCTCCTATTACCATGGCGAGTGCAATCAATAATTTACTTTGTCCTTGTGCTAATCCCCAGGACCATCCTCGTTTTTCCTCTGGTTGATATTTGGCGTAGAGGGCGTACCATGTAGGTGTTGAGAGGGCGGCGGCAAATCCCAGTCCTCCTTCTACGATGTATAATTTTGCTGTTGAATCAACCCACAAATAGAGGAAGGTGAAAATGGTGTTTAAGATGAATCCCGCAATGAGCAGCCTTTTTTTGACTTTTGGTCGGTCAGAGTAGGCTCCAACAAATACAATAGTTATTCCAGTTACGACTAAGTAGACAGCCCAAGCCCAAGTAATGTCTAATATTGAACTGCCTATCCTTTCGGCGAATACGGCGTAGAGTGGGCCGAGGAGTCCTTCACCTAACATGGTTAAGTTGTTTGCGTACAGGAGGATTTTAGCGCGGGGTGAGAGCATAATTATATTAGAGAACTATGGTTTATAAAGGTTAGTTTGCAGTGTTTTGGTGATATTATACTTTCATCTTATACTGCAAATATCTTGCCAATTAATGCTGGAAGTTTGGCTAGCAAGGGATAAAAGAGGTTGAGTAAAAGTAAAATTACAAAAAATATGCCTATTTGTCCGTATCTTTTGTCTCCCGATAATTCTCCTTTGAGTTTGCGGCAAAATGTTTGTACCATACGTCCACCATCAACAATTGGGAGGGGAAGGAGGTTGAATATTCCTATTCCCATACTAAGCAGGTATACCCATTTAAAAAATTCCGTTAATTCATGGGTTATGTAGTAAATATATGACTTTGGTCCGGCATACTCAGGTTTGATATCAAATGTGTCATGAATACTTGTTATTCCTAAAAATGGTTTTGTTGCATCATCAGGATTTTCAGCAAGGATGATTGTTTTTTCTTCGCCATTTGTTCCTAAAACAATGCTATCTCCTGGCTTTTTTGTATCGAGTACGGTTTGAAGTTCACTAAATGTTTTGATGTCTTTTCCGTCAACTTTGGTTATTACACTTCCAATTTCTATTCCTGATTTAGCTATGGGTAATTCTTTTGATACGTAGGCATCAAAGGTGAATCCAACGGGCTCTCGCATTTGTTGTTCTATTGGTGATATTGCAAATAGAAGTCCGAGGGCGAGGAGTGAGAGTAAAATATTTGAGAATGCGCCCGCTGCAAGTACAGAATATTGTACGATGTCACTTTCTTTACTCATCTTTTTTTCGTTTGGTTCAACAAAAGCTCCTATTATTGGTCCAAAAAATACAATCCCTGTGTTTTTAACTTCAATTTTGTGCGCGCGCGCTACGACACCGTGTGCAAATTCATGTACTACGGCGATAAGAAATATTGCAAGTAACCAATGCCAGAATGGTAAAATACCTACACCAGGTACATTTATGCCGGGCAGAACAAGTGAAACTCCGGAAGTGGCGTCGGAAGTGATTATGAGATCATATAGATTTTTGATAAGTACTCCAGAGATGAAGACCATTCCAATAAATCCAATACCTGCACCGATGTATCCCCCTAAAATAACCCATTCACGGTGTTTGGTTGCAATTCTATCCATTAAATTAATTCCTAATTTAGTTCTTAGTAAAAAAATTACTTTTCCTTGGATATCAAATTTTTTTCTAAAGATGAACACCAGAGTTGCGAGAATGAGATAGAAAATGATTATTACTTTGTACTTTAGAACGAAATCTATTACGCCTGATATATCCATAGTTACGAAGGTTATTTTTGGCTATTTATATGTTTTGGTTGTGCTG
>CAYJTE010000072.1:3643-5293 GCA_964372965.1 uncultured Methanosarcinales archaeon | reverse complement strand
CCCACCACCGATATAAACGGCCAAGCAAGGGCCTTGCCCAACTCCTCACGATAAAGAACATCAAGCAAAATATGGCTCAACCAACCAAAGGAAACGACAAACCAAATTTGCGCAGATCTCACCATACGACCAATGTAAAAAGCAAACCCAATGGCCGCAAACAACCTCGGGAAAAAAAAACTATGAGTAAAGGTTCCATGTAAAGATATAGTATGACCAGAAAGCCATGAACTAATCCATCCAATAACAATATCAGCATCCGGTAAAATAGCAGCAAGACCACCAATAAGAACCAAATAACGGGGAAATTTTTTCGTATCAAAAACATGATAACGTAACAGTGAAAGTAGCACCAGGGCAACAAGAATATGGGTAACCGCGTATGCCACATTAAAGATGTGATTTCAAAATATATAAACTTAACTTCAATCCCACTTATATCACTAAAGATGCGGTTTTGATAAATTTGTCTCACTTTTAACATAAGATTTATATGTCTCACTTTCTACGTGTCCTATATGTTCATGCAAAAGTCACATGGTATGCTCTCCCCACAGATTTCAACTCGCAGGAATTGCATACTCAGGTGCAACAACCTCGTACCGAGATACGCCAGCCAACCAGCCAACGTACCTAGTCTCTCTTCTATCACAAAGTACACCACAATTAGGATATCAGAGCCAAGATATAACGTTCATAACTCAGAACCAGTTTCTCTACGAACAAAGAAAAGTCGATCCAGCATCATATTCAAAACCACTGTACCAACAGCAACGAAATTATGTGCCAATATACAGTGGACAAAACCTGCAATCACCAATTCCAAATCTACAAAGTCAAACCAAAATAAGGGATTACTCACCCTTTATACCATCGCTTGATACACTCCTACATCATACACTGAGAAAAAACAGACAATTCCAACCAGAAATCAATAGTGCTAGACATACAACACCAAACCCTATTAAGCAACCAATAGTACTAACACAATTTCAAGCACATGAACCATACAAAAGTCCATTTGAGTATCAACCAGTACCAAGAGTAACAAAAGTAAACAGCAACCTTGAATTATTCACTAGCATCTCACCAACTATTCCAATATCAAATAGAAATGATCAAAGTGAGAGCATGAGTCTCCAGGATAAAATCAGAGAAGAAATGCAAAAAATAGACCAAGAGGTACTAAACCATGTGTAATATCCACGACGCTGAAACTCACAAGCAATTAGCAGACATTCAATCAAAAAAGAATCCAGATAGCGCACATGAACACTATCTAGAAGCAGCTAGTATTTATACACTACTTTCAGAACATCAAAAGGACCCAATATTTCACTCTGAAGCAAACAGTTGCTATCAAAAAGCTTATGCGCTAAAAAATATCACTGTTCCAAACTTTACAATCAAAGAACTAGCACAAAAAACGTTGCAAGAACTGGGAGCAATAAACAAACACAAAGCAGAACATGCACGAGCACATATGCTTGGTATACCACATCATCATTAATACTATTAGACAAACCAACCAATAAACACCGACTAATAAACACTGACTAATAAACACTGACTAATAAACACTGACTAATAAACACTGACTAATAAACATTGACTAATAAACATTGACTAATAAACATTGACTAATAAACA
>CAYJTE010000072.1:0-3543 GCA_964372965.1 uncultured Methanosarcinales archaeon | reverse complement strand
TGACTAATAAACATTGACTAATAAACATTGACTAATAAACATTGACTAATAAACACAAATCAACTAATAACCATTATAAAAAACAGTGACAGCTAAAAATACAAATGATAACATGTGCGGAAAAGAAAAAGTTATGCTCCACTGTGAGATTGCAAAAGAACTCGAAAATTCAGATCCTAAACAGGCAGCGAAACACTACCTTATAGCTGCTGAAGAACTACTCAATACCCCGCCGCAAGAGAAACAACAAGAAGCCGAAATGATCGCTGAGAAACTCTATCAAAAAGCAATTACTATTCAAAGAGAATCAGAAACACAAAAAGTTGAATTTAAACCAATCCAAAAAGCCAAGAATAAAAAAGGCATAACCTTTGAAGATATTGGGGGCTTATATGAACTCAAAAATGAAATCAATTTCAAAATAATTGAACCATTCAAAAATCCAGAACTGTTCTCATACTATGGAAAAAAAGCAGGTGGCGGGATACTCATGTATGGTCCTCCTGGATGTGGAAAAACTCTTATAGCAAAAGCAACCGCCAGTGAAGCCGACGCTGAATTTCTCCACATAAAAGGATCAACACTCAAAAGTAAATATGTGGGGGAAACAGAAAAAAACATTGATGAATTATTTGTAAGAGCACGTGAGCAACCAACAATTATCTTCTTTGATGAATTCGAAGCGATCGGACAAGACCGAACAAATGCTCTTTCACATGAAAAAAATTTTGTAGCACAACTCTTAACTGAAATTGATGGAATGGAATCAAAAGATCAGCAACTTCTACTCCTCGCTGCAACCAATGAACCATGGTCAATTGATCCTGCACTCAGACGTGAAGGACGTTTTGGAAGTACGATATTCATCCCACCACCAGACCGAGACTCACGAAGATCAATACTTCAACTCCACCTAAAAAACAAACCAACAACAGACATCAATTATGATCTCCTTGCAGAACAAACAGACGGCTACAGTGGAGCCGACCTCAAATCTATCTGTGAAAAAGCAGTAGATACTGTACTTCAAGAGAGTATGATAACAAAAAATAGAAGACCGATAAGCACTGAAGACCTCCTTGAAGCCAAAAGGCGAACAAGATCAATTTTACAGGAATGGTTCATAAAAGCCAGACGCGAAGTCAGATCAAAAGGATTGCAAGATTCGTTTCCAGAACTATTTGAATATGTTCATTCCACAAGTGGACACACAAGTGGTATGCAAACAGTACAACATCCATTGGGGTGAACATGATCGAAAAACTACTCTTAACAGAGTAAGAATAAGGGTTTTTCTGACAACTACTTTGAACGGTTAAAAGAAACAGTAGTTAAATCAGTTTAAAGCATTTTGTAAGATATTTCTGAAGCCAAGTAGAAATCTTTAAATAATAACGACTTCAAAATCAACCTAACGCCAGCGTGGCACAACCCGGTAATGCGCAAGACTGGAAACGTACTAAGGACAAAACCTAAACATACGTGAAGAGATCTTGTTCCGCAAGGAACTCCCGGTTCAAATATTGTCGCCTGAGAATACCTCGAACGATAGTGAGAATGTCCGGGCGCTGGCGCTTTACTTTAAAATAATGTGTAGATAGTTTTCTTAATTCAATATAGATAATAAAAAGAAAAAAAACTTACTTAATACCGAATATTCGCACTAAACCTTCCAACACCATCCCATCCATCATCATCTGCATCCAGCAAATCCCCACTTGGTGGCTCAACACCTGCATACACTTGCACCAGATTTCCCAATGCTTGACAGTCACGTCCTGCACGCGTAACAAGTCTCATGAGCGAATCTCCACCCGAATGAACAGTCAAATATAACTTCCCGGGATAATCAACATCATCAAACGAGGCACGTATCTTAAACAAATTCTTCCTCACTGTAAATGCAAAATGAGAATCTACTGGATACAAAGAACGATCGCCAGTATAATATCTAAACGGAAACTCCCAAGGTCCAGCATAAATTGCATGAATAGTCCCCGACACATCACGTCCAGCCCCATAACATTTGTGTTGCTGCAAAAACGATGGAATTTCAACAGTAAACAACTTCCTACCAGAACCTTCATACTGTACATACATCGGCTTCGGAACACTTGGAAAAGGCACTGCTGCCGCGTTCTGTTTAAAACCAAGTTCTTTCCCATCCCAAAGATTCAAAATTTTATCCATATTATCCATTGTATCCTCCACACCATTAAATCTAAACCCACTCCAGCACAAACAACAAATCACAAGATATATATACATAATGTCTAATTTTATACAAAATGGACAATCCCACCGCTTCTATAGTAAAAGAATATATCAATCAAAATCCACTTCTTCAAGAATACCTCCAACAAGGGCTCATAAATTACTCCGCACTTGCAAGACAACTTCTTTCTCAAATACAAATAAAAAATCCACATGCTAAGATTGAATCAATTCTCATAGCGATCCAACGAAATATCCCCCAACAATCATTAAATCTTCAAACAAAGATACATCAAATTTTAAAAACCACAGAGTTAACCATAACGAGTAACATTAACCAATTTGTATTTGAGAAAACAAAAGAGATAGAACAACAACTAAGTAAATTCACCCGGGAGCGAAAAGACTCAAGTCTAAGTATAATTGCAGAAAATAGAGATCAAATAAGCCTTTTTGTGAGCGAACATTTGATAACGAAAATAACTCTTCCAAAACCAAAATATGTATATTCATCACTTGCTGTAATAGGTCTTTATGAGATAAATATAAACAAAGGAAAAAACTCTAAGACCATACCAGGATATCTTTCATACCTAACTCTTCTATTTGCAACTCATAACATCAACATAATCGAATTAATAACCTGCCACAGTCAAATACTCATTTTTATTGAGCAAAAACAAGCATCCATTGCTTATGATCTCATTCAAAACAACATTTTTTATGTATCGAAATAAAGCATACACATCTTTAAGAAAAATGACTGAAACTCGGCCATAGAAATAACATAAATTATGATTAATATCACTATTGCTGCATATTTCATAGCAAGGATAATGTATATAGTAAGAAGATATATAGTAAGAAGAAAACTAAAGCAACTATTAAACCCCAAAAATATGTTTTCACTTTTAGGAGTCTACGCATCCCTTGTTATGGTTATAATCCTCATATTCGCCACTGTGTTTAGTATAATGAATTTCACCAGCATGGGATCTCTTTAATATAGTGGTTGTTCTGACGATTACAATTTCCAAACAAAATCAGAAAACACAGCAATATCACATGATTATTTCTACTTCTTATCAATAACTTTCTTCACGGTAGGCTATGGTGATATCTGTCCAATGGGAGCAATGAAATTTATAGCTATAGCTGACACCTTAGTGGGACACCTTGTATCTGTAATTGTTGTTGCATTTATTTTAAATAATTATTTGAAAAGTCGAGAAGAAAAAAAGTAATTTTAATTATTTTACCCAATATAATACTAAAAATATTACTATAATACTAAAAATACCACTCTAAAACCAAAAATATCACTCTAAA
>CAYJTE010000071.1:0-5393 GCA_964372965.1 uncultured Methanosarcinales archaeon | reverse complement strand
TCTGCACAGAAATGAGATATTCTTCTCATTTCTTGTGAATGCGAGTTCCAAATTGAGATACCATCTTATTTTCTTTAAAATCATATTACTTTTTATTTCAATAGGAAACAGATCTTAACAAGAGCCAATGGTCCACAAACCTTTTTAAATCATATCTCCAATCCTCACACAATCCAAATCCATTTCATAATATCATGGTAGAATTAATCATAACCGAAAAACCAAGCTCCGCCAAAAAAGTAGCGGAAGCCCTGGCTGATGGCAAGCCCATTCAAAAGAAATCAAAACAATCATCCTACTACGAGCTCTCTCACCAAGGCAAAGATATCATTGTAACATCTGCAGTTGGTCATCTCTTCGGCCTCGTAGAAAAAAATAAAGGTAAATGGACCTACCCTGTCTACGAAATCGAATGGGAAGAGTCATACAAAGGCTCAAAGGAATTGAAATACGTCAAAGATTACATTGACACCATTCGCGATCTCGCAAAAAAAGCTACAGAGTTCACCATAGCCTGCGATTACGATGTCGAAGGAGAAGTAATAGGTTACAATGTCATCCGCTTCGCCTGCAAGCAAAAAGATGCGAATCGTATGAAATTTTCAACATTAACAAAACCCGATCTTGTAAAATCTTATGAAGAAAAAATTCCTCATCTTGATTGGGGTCAAGCCTTTGCCGGTGAAACAAGACACATGCTTGACTGGTTTTATGGAATTAATCTATCTCGTGCACTCACCGCATCAGTAAAAGCCGCGGGGTCATTCAAAATTCTCAGCTCAGGCCGAGTCCAAGGACCAACCTTAAAACTCCTTGTTGACAGGGAACGTGAAATAGCCTCATTCAAACCAGAACCCTATAGTCAAATAAAATTAATGGGAGAGTTCAAATCAGAAAAGATAGAAGCTGACCACCACGTGGACCGCCTCTTCGATCCAAAAGAAACAGATCGGATCATGAGTAAAATCAAAGGTGCAAAAACAGCAACTGTAAAAGATATCAAACGAACCAAACGCGAACAAGCACCACCAGTCCCATTCGATCTTACAACGTTGCAATCAGAATCATATAACCAATTCAAAATAACACCAAAAGAAACCCTCGAAATTGCACAGTCTCTCTATCTAGCCGGAGTCACGTCGTACCCCCGAACATCCTCTCAGCAGTTAGACCCAAAACTCGGATTCAAAAGTATCTTAACCAGCCTAGCGAAACAACCATCTTACACCGAGTTAGCAGGAAAACTTCTGAAATTAAAAGATCTAAAACCACATAATGGCAAAAAAACTGATCCCGCACATCCCGCAATATACCCCACTGGTCTTGCACCAAATCAACAGACACCCAAAGAACAAAAATTATACGATCTCATCGTAAAAAGATTCATGGCCACCTTTGCTGAACCAGCGGTGCGTGAAACACTCGAAGTACAGCTCGATGTAAATACGGAGATATTCATTACCAAATGAACCAGAACTCTTGAAGAGAAGTGGCATATTTTCTATAAGACCTATGTAAAACTCGAAGAAATCACTCTCCCCGCTCTACAACCAAACGACAAAGTAACAGTAACAGACATCAAAAAGCTTGACAAAATGACTGAGCCACCCAACCGGTATAATCAATCATCCATAATCAAAGAATTAGAAAAACGAAATCTCGGAACCAAAGCCACCCGAGCCGACATCCTCGATCGGCTCTTTCAACGTGGCTACATCGAAGGTGTCCAAATAAAAGTGCTCAAATTAGGAATGGAGACAACCGAAATTCTCGAGAAATATGTACCTACAATAGTTGATGAAAAACTAACAGCCTATTTTGAATCCGAAATGGACAAAATTAGGGAAGGAAAACAACAACAAGAAAAAGTCCTAACCCAAGCAAAGAGCACTCTCACCCCTATTCTCGAAGCCTTTCATAAAAAAGAAAAGGTCATTGGACAAGACATTCTGAAAAGTCTCCAAGAGACAAGGTTCCTTCAAAACTACATTGGAAAATGTAAAGCCTGTGAGGACGGAACCCTGCAGTTAAAAAAAGGAAAGTTCGGTTTTTTCATCGCCTGTTCTAAATATCCTGATTGTAAAACCACATTCAAAATCCCCCAAGGTGCAATTGTCAAAGGGACAGGAAAAGTGTGTGAAAAATGCACCTATCCATTAGTTGATGTACGCGCGAAAGGCAGAAGACCTCAAGAACATTGCATCAACCAAAGTTGTATAACCAAAACCACTCCTGCCGCATCCCAACCAGGATTCAACATCAGTTCCCCAGATCCACCATCAAGTGAAAAAGGTTCCATTGAAGAGCCCAAAAAAGGCGCAAAGAAAACAGCTAGAAAAACATCATCGAAAACAACATCGAAAACAACATTAAAAAGTATGGTACCATTAACAACAAATGTTCCTGATGGTGAAAAAGTGTGTCCTAAATGTACCAAATCATTACTGAGACGGAGATCATTTTATGGTGAATTCTACGGATGCACCGGTTTTCCCACATGCAAATATACCGAGAATATTAATCCTCCAACTAAAATAATGGACTCAAAGTAAATACCAATCCCTTTCTGCAACATTGTAAAGTGTAGAATCTTCTTCAAATAAACATAACAAGGAATATTGGAGTCATATAATAACCCGGTAAACATATGATAGTTCTTTTGTTCATATTCCTATCCTTTTGTTCATATTCATACCCTTTTGTTCCTGTTCCTATCCTTTTGTTCCTGTTCCTATCCTTTTGTTCATGTTCCTATCCTTTTGTTCATGTTCCTATCCTTTTGTTCATATTCATACCCTTTTGTTCATATTCCTATCCTTTTGTTCATATTCCTATCCTTTTGTTCATGTTCTTTTGCAACAAGCAAAAAGAGATACTAATAATTAGTATATGTCTTCTTTTGGACATATCGGAAATAAAGTGGAATCTGTGCCTGATAGCACAGATTTTCCACAATAACAGAAAACTTTTTGAACTTGTGAATAATAATTTCATCCATAAATAGCACCTCTCTTTGACTGCAATCTAAAGAATACAAGGTACTGTTTATACTTTAATTTTAGTTTATAAATCAATTCTACAGAGTCTATCAAAGCAAAAGGCTTATAAATAAGTTCAGAAAAAGAAAGTATAGCCTAGTAAATGATAATTACTATGTGGGATGGGATTAAAATGGCGCGCGCACGAATCAAATTGGCAAGCATTGAAATTGACAAAATCAACCAAGTTTGTACTGATATCAAATCAATTGCCGAAAAAACCGGCGTTGACATGCGAGGACCAATCCCGTTACCCACAAAAAAATTAAAAGTAACAACTCGTAAATCTCCTTCTGGTGAAGGCAAAGCTTCTTGGGAACGCTACGAAATGCGTGTACACAAAAGACTAATTGAACTCGCAGCTGATGAACGAACATTAAGATTAGTAATGAGAGTTCCCATTCCCGAAGGCCTCAACATCGAAATCGAAATGGTTGACGTATAAACCTGTAGTTTCAGTCTCTTCTTCCATTTTTTCACATTTTCTTTAAGTTAGCTTTAAATAGTAAATATATTTTCATTCAAATGTGGTAACAAAGAATCATGCATCCATTCCAGATCAGATAAGAGCTCTCTATCAACTAGCCCAAGTTCCCACTCGTGACAGTCTCTCAAAAATCTATTCTCAAATAGGAAATCCCATCTTAGATCCTTACATCATTAATGCGCTCGGAAGACTCAGTGACAGTCGAGCCTTTTTTCCAGTAGCCTTTACCTTCCAAAGAACAGGAAACATCGATGTAAAGAAACGCTGCCTACAATATTTTGTCCACAGTTGTGATCCAAGAGCACAAGATATTTTAGAAGAGTACATGCACAGAGATGATGCTATTTTCACTCCCATTGCACAACATGCGTTGACCGCATGTTCTGATCCAGATAATTTTTTGTATTCCTATCTTGGGTCAAATGAAAACCTCCTACGTGCAAAATCCATTCCTGGAAGAATAGAAGTAAATCCAAAAAATATCCTCTCAAATTGGGATGTAATTCAAGAAAACAGTCAAAGTTGCGACGCCACCAAACCCCAAACCTACATCATTCTTCCCGATAAAACAATGTATGTGGGTGGTTTAGTCAACGAACACGTTGATGTAGCGCAAGGTTCAGATGTATTGGCCGCAGGAGAAATAATATTCCGCCGAGATCAAAATATGTGTCTAGTTGAATATCTCAACAACCGATCAAATGGATACCTTCCCCATGCTCACAGTTTTAAGATAGTGAAAGAAGTTCTCGAATCAACAAATATACCCTTTTCAAAAAATAAATTTGACGAAGTATATCCACAAGGAGGGTTTAACAATCCAGAACTCATCTATCAATATTGTCCCTAAATATGTTGCACCGTTCTCATTAATGAATTTTTCGTAGTAAATCTCTCTCATGAATTTCATTCAAAGTCCACTTTGCAAAATCACCTGCGGACATTGGAAATGAGTCTTTCTCCACTTTCTGTACCAGAAATTTGAAATTTCCACTTACTTCACCAAGAAGATATTTTTGGTACAATGTTCGTAAACGATGATGTCCACCTCTAATAATAAGATACGATCCTGGCACATTTTTATCATCACCAGGTCCATGCATCCTGAGAGCACGAATATTATCCGCTATCTCCAAAGCCTCATCACCTACTATGTCCACATTAATATCAATCTGCGTAAGGCTTGCAAGCGATTGTTTCTCTTGATATAATGCTTGTATATCCGAGTAAGGATGAAATCCAACCGCCGTGGTAAACGGGCACAACTCTTTGATTTTCACCTCAAAGAAAAAATTGGAGCGGTAATCATCAGGTAGGTATTTTGGTTTGAATACATACGTTTCGAAAAATTCAGGGTGGTAACAATCTATTATATGATGGTTGCCCGGTCGGACGAGTCTCGTCATAGTTTGCAATCGAAGCTCCCTTAAATGTTCAACCATCTCATCTATTTTGATATCTAAATTGAGAATATTTTTTGAAACACTCGGGTGGTCTTTTAGTACTTCCAATATTTCTATCATTTCGTGTGCTTCAGCGGCAACTCTGCCTGCGAGGGGGTCAAATTGCGATTTTTGAATAAATTGGTGTAATATCAACAGCAAATTTCCAATTCGAGCATTTTCAGTCTTCGTCTCCAATATTTCTTTGAGTGTTAATTTATTTTCTCGCAGAATTTTTTCTAGTTCTTTCCATGAAAGCAGGAGATATTCTGCCAGAGAACTCTTCTCTAATTTTGCAACATCAAATTTTGTCAGGATCTGGACCACTCCCCAAGCAAAATGAATAGCATTAATTAATCTTCCCCCCATCAAGGCTCTGTAGAAAAAGTCCGCCAGCGGCCTAAAGCGACCTTCTCTTTGAGAATC
>CAYJTE010000070.1:4126-5465 GCA_964372965.1 uncultured Methanosarcinales archaeon | reverse complement strand
TTTCAATCTGGCAATTCTGCCATCAAATGTGTCAAAGAGATTCATGAGCTCAAAGAAAACCGCACCAGTGATGAAATAGGCGTTGTAGAAAGCGATGGCAGAGGCGGCGCCAAGACAAAAGCCAATGATGCTGATTTGATTAGAAGTGAGATTTGTGAAATTGGCGATAAACCATGTTGTTCGGTCAAAGATGGGTTCAAGAAAGAGGCGGTTGAAATAGCCTTGAAGATCACCTTTGGCTGATTTTACTTGTTGAAGAGTGAATTTAACCATTCAGTTTCAACCCCGCATAATAATTTTGGTAATAATTTTGGAATTTACCTTCTTTGATCGGTTTCCACCACTGTGGGTTGTGTATGTACCATTGGATTGTTTCACGGATTCCTTCTTCAAATTTAATAGTTGGAGACCAGCCTAATTGTGAACAAATTTTGTTGGAATTTAGTGGATATCTTCGATCGTGCCCAGCTCGATCTTCTACATATTGTTTCAGAGAATAAGGTTTTTGGAGCGTGTCTAAAATGACAGAAGTGATCTCTTCGATGCTCTTCTCAACTCCTGTTCCAATATTATACGTTTCGCCTACTTTTCCACGATGTAAGATGAGATCGACCGCGCTGCAATGATCTAACACATGAATCCATTCTCGTTTGTTCTGACTACTTTTGAATAAAGGCAGTGGTTTATTCTCTAGTGCGTTTGTTGCGAAAAGAGGAATCATCTTTTCTGGGTGTTGATAAGGCCCGTAATTATTTCCACAGTTACTGATGGTTATTGGGACTTTGAAAGTATGGAAATACGCTTTTACTACATGGTCAGCTGCTGCTTTGGTTTCTTTTTCCATGAGATGTGCTACTCCATAACATTTAAAAGGTTTATGAATGAAGCTGCTTTGATGTTGCCGACCATTTCACTTCTGGTTTTAAGTTATAATGGAAAGAATATTACACCAATTATACTTGATTCGATTTTAAAGCTTGATTACCCTAAAGATAAGATAGAAACTATTGTTATTGATCCAGCGTCAACAGATGGTAGTATGGTGTTATTTAAACAAGAATATCCTTGGGTTAAAATATTATCTTTGCCAAAAAATATTTGTTATGCATCGTTTAACCTTGCTGTTAAACAGTGCAGCGGGGAGTACTGCTTTTTGTTGAATAATGATATCGAACTTGACTCTCAATGTTTGAAGGAAATCGTACTTGAGTTTGGACGACATCCTGATGCGGTTGCAGTAGGACCTGCACTCTATGATTATACCACTCGAAAATTGATGTATACTCATAAATATTTGTCTCGGAGATATTATAATGGCTCGGATCATAGGACATCGATT
>CAYJTE010000070.1:0-4116 GCA_964372965.1 uncultured Methanosarcinales archaeon | reverse complement strand
AGAGACGTACTCTGGAGTGCCTGTTCTTAGAACTTCTTTTGCTCGTTCGATGCCATATGTGTTTGATCCTAATTATTTTTTATATGTGGAAGATGTTGATTTAGCATATCGAATGCGACTTATGGGGCATACCATTTATCGTGCACGTAAGGCAAAAATGTATCATAAACCTGGGTCGACTGCTAAAGAAGTCTTTTCGAGCCAACGTTTGACTTTTTTAATAGAGCGAAATACATTTCAGACATATTTCAAAAACTTGTCATGGTACAATGTCCTATTTTTTAGCCCCTATTTTTTGGGGTTGCGGATGGTAAATTTGGGACGGCATATCTTTAGAGGAAATTTTGGTTGTGCTAAAGCTATGATTGGGGCGTGGTGGTGGAATATTTCGCACTTAGCACTTTTATTGTCTAAAAGAAGAGTAATACAACGCATGCGTAAAGTGTCAGATAAAATGATTTTTTCTGAGATGATGAATGAGAGAAAAGTTATGGGATATATCTTTGGTAAGAAGTAGATTGGTGTGAATAATATCATAATATGTAATTTTCATAATCTCTCGTAATTTTTATAATCTTCTATAATCTTTATAACCTCAAAGACTTACCATATATCTTTTGGATGGCAAAAAAATTAAACATTTTTTTCCCGATGTATCCAAAACGTTCGACACGATTAGGCATAGTCACCATTAATTTGGTATAGAATAGGTTACTCTTGATGGCATTTTTTATTACGAGACCATGAAGCTCACGATAAAACTTTTTGTCAATCCGTTGTAAACCACGTACGGCTGAATGATACAGTTTTTCAGAGTAAAAACGACCGGTCCAATCAATGTTTTTGTAGTCTTCTAATGTTATTTTATTACCTTCAGGAAGAAGATTATTGATCATTTCATACAGTTTTGTATTTGGTAGAGGAACAACAATGGAATAGAAAACGTAGTCTGGTTTAATTTCTTTTGCGAGCTCTAAGGTTTGCATCATTTCTTCTTCCGTTTCAGTGGGATTTCCAAGCATAAGATTGGCCATGGCGCGGATTCCTACTTTTTTACAGAGCGCAAACGTTTTTCGAGCGTGATCAACGGTGGCTTTTTTATTTATTATTTCGTCAAGGATGCGTTGCGATCCGGACTCTACTCCAAAATCTATTTGCACACACCCTGATTCTTTCATGATGGTGAGCATTTCTTCGGTTACAGTATGAACTCGTGCTTGGGCGGTCCAAATCATGCTGTATTTTTTCATGATGTTCGAAACTTTTTTGACATGTTCGAGAGTCACTGTGAACATGTCATCGGTGATCATAAAGCCCTCGACTCCGTATTTCTCTTTTAACAGACGAACTTCAGCTTCAAGTAACTCGGCTGATCGATATCTCATTTTATGACCCGCAATTGTCGGACAGCTGCAGAATGAACAACTCCAGGGACAGCCTCGGCTTGTTTCAAGTAATGTTCCGCGAACGGGAATCCCGCGGAGAGTGCCATCCCACATTTTGATATAATGAGGCATATCAATTTTGTGATATGACGGAAGTGGAAGTTGATCGAACTCAACAAGAAGAGAGCGTCTTTTATTTACGACAACTTCGCCGTTATCCTTTTTCCATGCTAAACCATCAATTTTTTCGAAATTTTGTTTTCCAGAAAATACTGCTTGGAGGAGTTCAAGGATGGTAATTTCTCCTTCTCCTCGGATGGCAAAATCAAACCCATTTGTTAGAAAATCTTCCGGAAAGGCGTCAGCGTGATAGCCGCCAGCTATAAACATGGCATTGGGACAGACTTCTTTTATTTTCTTTGATGTTTCAATGACTTCATTGAATTCAACGGTTGCGCAGGTGAAGCAGAAGATCTTGGTGTCCCACTCAGCTATTTTTTTCAGCAGTGTATCTTCAACTTCTTGTAATTGTTCTTTTGTGGGGAAATGCCATCTCATTGGTTTTGAGAGTAAACGATGTGGTTCGAAAATGATACTAGGAATCCCGTATTGGTCAAGATAGGAAGAAATTAGGAGAATTCCCCTGGAATAACGATGGGTATCAAGCCGAGAGATTGGCTGCATAAAAATAACATCGGTTGGTTTTAATTCGCAATTGAGTGCTTTGGTTGCTTTTAGGTTTACTTTCAAATCTTTTACTGATACTAATTCTAATTTTTCGTTGGCCATATTTAGTGATATATATTTGAAGGAATGCGGTTTTTTAAATGTTATGCATTAATTTCTTTGTCCTTTTGAGGGAGTATTTCTCCTTTGATTGATGGAAGAGATGAAATAATACTGGGAAGAATGAGGGGAAGGTTATTTTTTAGGTTATTTGATTTGCCCATCTCGTTACAAATTTACCTGATTAAATTTGGCAAACTCTTCTTCCAAAATTTCTAACTCGCGTTTGGTGTCGATGTCCATCCATTTGTATGGACCAATATCAAATGTATACATTTTGTGTTGGTTGGCAAGCGTTTGGATGCCACCGGTTATTGAATAATCACCTTGTGATTGGGCTTGTTCTAGTGCGGTGAAAAAATCAGGGGTGAGACAAAACATACCTGTGTCAACACTGTTAAATTCAAGGATTTTTTTATGAATTTTAATTATTTTGTGGTGTTGTTCCAATACTTTAGTTGCATCTTCAATATCGCTGATAGTGTTGAGCTTTTTATCCGTGTAGAGATAGTTACTATTCATTTTTGGATTAGAATTATTGTTTTTTTGATTCATCGCTGAGACAAACTGTTTTACGGCAGCGGTCTCAAATATGTGATCGGACATGGCGAGGATGAATGGTTCGTTAAGATATGATTTTGCTTTGTAGACTGAGAGACCATTAGCTTTTTCGTACTCACTATTTTCGATGTAGGTTAATGTGAGATGATACTTAGACCCGTCACCTAATGCATCCATTATTTTTTCTTTCATGAACCCAACTATAATGTAAATGTGGTTGATTCCTGCTTTTTTGAGATTTTCTATGACGTATTCAATTAGAAATTTACCGTGACATTGAAACAAAGGCTTTGGTTTAGGTTCATCTGAGCCGTTGATTCTGGTTCCTTTTCCGGCGGCTACGATTACGGCGTTCATTTAGTGAGTGATTAATTGAGTAGACTATATAAAAAACTAGTGGAACAGCTGAGGAGTGTTAATGACATAGCATTTCAACTGTTAAAAATACTTTTAAAAATACTATTAATAATAATCCCTCACTGTACTTTGTAAATGTAAATCCGTTTCGATTAAGTATCCAAGAGGTTACGGATAGCATATCTGTTTGAAATTTTTTACAGAGCTCTAGGAAAACACAACTTTAATAAACAACATCTTGTTGAGGAAAAAGATGAAACTTAATCTGGGCTGTGGCAATAAATCTCTCGTTGGGTACCATAATGTAGACGTGATTCAACGTGCAAATGTTGATCAAATTGTGAATTTGGAGCAATTTCCATATCCCTTTGAGAGTTCTAGTGCTAGTGTTATCCTGTTAGATAACGTCTTGGAACACCTAGAGGATCCTTTGAAAGTGATTAGTGAGTGTGGAAGAATTTTGAAAAAGGGAGGAATTCTCAAAATAATTGTCCCTCATTATTCTAATTGTCTGGCTTATGCTGATATAACTCATAAACGCTTTTATAGCTATTTCACATTTGAATGGATTGTGAAAAATAGATGGGAATTTAGAGATTTTCCAAGATTTAAAATGATTCAGCTCAAATATGAATTTTATAAAGGAAAACTTGTTTGGGATTATGTCATTCAACCTATTGCTAATGCATTTCCTTCATTTTATGAGTATTCTCCCTTACGTGTGTTCCAGGCAAAAGAAATAATTTGTGAGATGCGAAAACTGTAAATGGGGTGTCTCGTTAACTGAAATCGCGGGTTGTAAGAATCATTTTTTTAACATAAGGTGGTAAAGATTTTTTATTTCTTGAATATTAGACAGGCGTAAAAGGAATACTGTAACAATATACACCAGGGAGAATACTACAGCTGATATGATAGCACCTTTCCAATCGGAAGGAACGAGGTGCGAGAAGTAGGTCACAATTACTGTAATTGTTCCAAATGAAACTAGGAGTAGTGATATGATCCGTTTTAGGGGTAATTTAAC
>CAYJTE010000069.1:0-5910 GCA_964372965.1 uncultured Methanosarcinales archaeon | reverse complement strand
AATATAAAGAAGGTCGAGCCTTCTGGCGGTCTCAACGAGATTTTCTACAGAGCCCAACGCAGAACAAACCTTTATAAATAACCATTTGCCTAACCAACAAATGTTCTACAAAAGGCAAGGCTACCCCGAGCAAGATGAAATAGTACTTTGTAAAGTATCTAAAATATTTCCCAACGCCGTCTTCGTTGATTTATTGGAATACAATCAATCCGGAATTATCCATATCTCCGAAGTATCTCCTGGTCGCATCAGAAATCTGCGGGATTTTGTAGAAATAGATAGACAAATAGTATGTAAAATTCTCAGAATTGATATTGAAAAGGGGCATCTTGATTTATCGCTTAGGCGGGTAAACTCGAATCAACGTCGGGACAAACTTGACGAAATTAAAAATGAACTTAAATCAGAGCAACTCATTGCCAACCTTGGAACCAAATTAAAACGAAAAACAGAAGACCTCTACAAAGAAATATCCCAAAAAATATTCAAAGAGTATTCACATCTATATCTATGTTTCAAAGAAGTTGCACTCGAAGAAGTAGATCTAGAAAAAATAGGAATAGAAAAAACCTTATCAAAAGACCTTACCCAAGCCATCTTAGAAAAATTCAAGCCGAAAAAAATCATACTGTCCGCTGAGATAAAACTCCAAACCTACGAATCAAATGGAATTGACAAAATAAAAGAAACGCTTCACCTAGTAGAAAAGATTTCACCATCTATAAAAATTTCATACCTTGGTAACGGACGATACAAAGTGAATCTTGAAGGAGAAGATTTCAGCGCCATTGAAAAAGATTATCAACAAATTGAAGAACTAGCGAACAACTTTACAGGAAAACTATCAACCGCATCCGTTGAACGTCAAAAAGCCGAAGAAGAACAATAAATAACCTTAACTCTCTATCAACTCGCCCATGGAATTACAATTTTGCAAGCTCTGCACAAGGTACACTTTAGAAAAAAAATGCCCGGTATGTGGGAAAAGTACAACCACTCCCCGTCCTCCCAAATACTCCCCCGAGGACAAATATACAAAGTATAGAGCAGAAATTAAAATTGACGAACGTCGTAAACAAGGTTTAGTACGTCTATAAGTACCTTACTTCTTTTATCAGCCCACATCTTCAAGAACACATGGCACCCTGCCCTTCGAAAACCCACACTATATATCACTCATGTGGAAGCAAACATCGCAAAAAAACCAAACGAAAAACAGCAAAAAAAAACCTGCTCTCATAACCCGCATAGATCGCTAGTAACGTTTATATACCCAAAAATAGACATTTAAATCTGTGGAACAATATATCAGTTCATTTGATGGAACGCAACTTTTTTGCATTCATCACCCCGGAACAGAACCAATTACTTTAGTATTTCTTCATGGTATTGGTGGAAATTGGACCATCTGGAAAAAAGAAATAGAATTTTTTAAATCCAAAGGATACCCCATTTTAACTCAAGATTTACGTGGACACGGCAAATCCGAATACTCGCAAGAATCTCACCCATATACACTCCCAAGCTTCGCTCGTGACCTAAAAACAGTCATTGAAACCCATAAAATAAAAAACTTTGCTTTGATTGGACATAGCCTTGGCGGATCAATTGGTATAACTTACTGCATGCAATACCACACTCCCTATCCAGAATCCCTTATTTTAATAGAAACACCCGCAACATATCCATTTCAGCATGATCGATTACTAAACTACAACTCCTACCTCACCCATCTAGCACGATATCTCGCAGAACATACCGAAGTAAAAAACAGACATTTCACTTCATTAAACGATATTGATCTATCGGAACCAGGTATCAAAACAAAATTTAACATCATTCGATACTTACTCCATATAGCTCCAATAAAAGTTATTGTAGAAACCTTAGATAATATAGAACAATTCATACATAAAAATCAAAAACGCGTTGACTTAACACTTCACCATCTCAAAATACCAACACTTCTAATAGCTGGTGATCAAGACTCCACTGTCCCCCTCGAATATTCAAAATATATCCACCATTTAAACAAAGCATCCGAACTACGAATAATCAAAAATGGGCACCACAAAATAACCGCCGAAAGACCCAAAGAAGTGTGCCAAATACTATACCACTTCGTAAAAAATAAATTACAAATTGTCCCACATATGCACTTGACCCAGATGAAAACCCAAAACCAAAAACAACGAGTAGGAAAAGGTAACAAAACAACCAAAATAAAACACAATGCAGGCAAGAAACTCACTTCAACACAGCGACAAACATAAACTTATGAATCATTTCTTATTATTGATAATATAAATATTCTTCACTTTTATATTGTCACGATGAAAAAGCGGATCTTCAAAGGCATGAAGATTAATATAAGGCCTAAGAGTTGGATTTTTAGTAACAGACTCCTTAAAATCAGGATTTGAACTAAGCAATTCTTCTAAAATAGCTTGATAATATTTTTTCTTAAGGATCACTTCCCTCTTATGACCACATTTGAGTTCAACATGTACATGAAACTCCACATTATGCCTTAAATCATACTTCTTCTCTATTTTAAAACGATTAGTTTTAGTAGATAACAACTTATTTTTCATAATACCGCGCTCAATTTGATACGGAAAGATATTAGCTCCATCAAAACTAAGAGTACCATCCGTCCTTCCAAACACACATAAAAACGGCAAATGCAATATCTCCGCCCCAAATCTATCCACAAACCGTTGATATTCAGAAAAAAAATGCTCTTTAACAACCTTTAGCATTTCAAGATACGAAAAGCGTTTTCCTTCATCATGTAAATTATAACGAATCTTTGAGAGTGCAGCATTCGGATCAAGAAGCGTAATAACAAATTCCTGTTTGCCATCTTGATTAATAACATTTTCAATAAAATGCATAGTTGGGTTATATTGAAAAACCATCGGCACATCCTCCCGTCCAAAAAACTGATGACAAAGTTCTCGATCAGAACCGAATAACTCACGAATAAAAAAAGAAAAAGGCGTCTCAAAACCAACACCAATATCCACATCTGACGCCCCATACGAAGACACAATCTTTGCTCCTGGTTGCAGCTTCTTTTGAACATAATGAACCCAATCAAGAGTCACACCTTCGCCACCAATAACTAAATCTAATTTATATTTTTTCCATGGAAACCTAGGATTTTCCTCAATTAAATTTTTAATAAAAGGAGGATACGCCCCAATAAGATAATTTCTCGAAGGACCAAACATCCGCAGCGTATTCAAAATATCCTTAGAATCTGTACTTGTATTTTTAACCAGAGCCACATGTTCCATCAATTCACAAAATTTGACACCTGTTGCCCAAGGACCACTCGACCATGCTGAAATAACCACATAATTTTTTACCTTACCACTATAAACATAGTTAAACTCAAAATCAACTGCTTTAAGAAGCGCAGTCTCTTCTCCTAAATTATGAATCCAATTTGTAGCAATTCCTGAAGTTCCCCCGCTCTCATCAATATTTCCACACACAGGTAAAGCGCCATCAAGACAGCGTTCTTCGTAAGGATAAACTTTAATAAAATTCTCCTTGTCTGTAAACGGCACAACAGAACTAAAGTCAAAAATAGAACGAACACTACTCGCATCCACCCCCTTCCTTAACAAAAAGTGCGAATAGGCAGGAACATGTTGAACCGCATGGCGAAAAGTATAGAGCGCCTTTTTAGTTGAAATAGCTTCCAATAACTCAGGATTTACATGAGTAAGAAAACGTTTAGCTCTTGCATAATCATTAAGTAAAAAACGTTCGAACCTCTCTAACAGTGACATAGGAGTAAGCACCGTAAGAACTTGTAACATCACCGCACCACCCGTATCATACAAAACACTATATTTTTACCTTTATTAAAGTTTGTATCAAATATACATACTGCAGAACATAAATGTATTTATAAGTTTTAAACTAAGTAGTAGTAAATGAGAACATTAGAAGAAGTAATTATAGGATCACCTTTTTTGTCCAGAATAAAAGAAAACGGATTAGCACAGAAACTCCCGCTTAACAACAGAGATGTGACCATCAAGTATCTTCAAAAAACTCTTTTAATTGTAGAAAAATCAGGATTAAACCCACAACAATTTTTGGAACAATATCGTGCTGAATTTTCCATATCCACAGTATTAGAAACAGAACTAGCATCACCAAATCGGTGGATCAACCGTTGGATATATCGATCATTTATGGAAAGCGCAAGAGAAATGGTAGAATACAGTCCAAAAGATTTCTACGAGCGAGTGTTTGCAGAAACCTTCAGTGATCACGAAGATGCAATAATTAGCATCGCCAATTTTTTAGATTTAGGATTTATTCTAAAAAATATGAATCGTCAAAATCACCAATGGACAACCTTAACGGAACAAAGACACGAAAGAAAAAAATCAAAAAGAGGAAAAATAACCATTATCAGAAACACCCTCTCTAAACACAAAACAGAATTACGCGAACTATTCGGAGAAGAAGCAGCTAAAACCATTCTACTTGAAGACTGTATAGCTACAAAAACAGCCTATCAAACAATATTTCAAGTCATTAGAGACCCAAAAGCTAAAATAATCAGCCACCCAAATTGCGAAGCCAATGGTGACCCCTATTGTGAATATCAAGTTGAATACACACCCATTCCGCTCAGAACAACCTTACAGCGTGGCATAATATATTTACTCTCCAAAATAATTCCGGAACTTGGGACCGTCCTTAAAAAACATAAAGAAATGATCAATCGAAATTTCCGGCTCCAAGATGAAATAGATCAAGAAACACGTCATACCCGTGAATTATACCACACACTTGAGGAGGTAGCAGATGCATCAAGACGATCAGCTCGTCATGAAGTTGTAAATTATGAACGCGCAAGAAATTCGAAAATAGAAGAATCAATCACCAGCAACGCCCGAAATTATTTCTTGGCATTAAAGGACATATCCACAACACACCAAGAGCTCAACGAACTCTTTAAAAAATTGAATGAAAAACTCTTCATCCCATCATTAACTAAACTGGAAACCCCCACCAAAAATGAACTTGATGGAGAACTTGGAGAAATAATATCGCCCTTTGTTGAAGAAAAAGAACGGGAACAAACAGCTTTCACTTTAACTAGATTGTATCGTGAAATATGCAGTGAATTTATAACCTCCCTTAACACCCCTACCCGAAATATACTCAAACCCATTTTAGAAATAAACCCGTTTCCAATAGAAGTATATTATCAAGGATTAGATACAAGTGCCAACGTAATAAGCGCATTTGAAGAACAAGCTGAACAAATAAGAGCAACCATGGAAGGAATAAAACTGCCATTAGACCAAATCCTAATAACCGCTGAGAAACAAGCATCGCAAGCTAAAGGAAAAAAGATAGACATAACATACCATTTAGAGCAGCAAATTTCCATCCCCAAACCACTAACCTTCATAAAAGTCGTACGCGACTTGTTCTTCAACGTGATTGACTACGCAAATGGAAAAGCCGACATTTATACGGGTCATCCACCTTCTGAAAGAATAAAAATCCTAAAAAATGTCACCCCTTTAGAATCCGAACCAACAGACTACCTAAAAATCACTGATTATGGTCAAGGCATGCCACCAGAAAAAATTGAACAAACAAATAACTATCTATTTGAAAGAACCAAAACCATTACCACAACCGAGCACGATAGAGGGAACGCAGGTACAAGAGATTTACAAAACTATTTAATCAGTGTACGAAACGAACGAAAAATATATTGTCTTTACACCTCAATCCTTCATAAAGGAACAACTATAGAATTTTTCTTTAGTAAAATAACACCATTATAATTGCAACACACATAATAAACAGGCTCTGTAGAAAAAGTCCTCAAGCGGCCTAAAGCGACCTTCTCTTTGAAAATCC
>CAYJTE010000068.1:0-5955 GCA_964372965.1 uncultured Methanosarcinales archaeon | reverse complement strand
TTCTATTTCTCTTTCACAAGCCTTTTATATCCATTTCTGTTAGTAAGTTGTGTTTTGAGTAATTATCATACACCCCGGTGATTTATATGGATACAATCAAATTGAAACCAGCATGGATTAAGGATAAAAATGTTGCTCCCGATTTTGAAGTTTTTCGAGTTGATGTTTGGGATGATTATAAGGATTTTAAAACAGATGATGGGTGTTATGTTCTTATTAAAGTGTATCGTGATTCCCATGAGATAGGTGTTGCTGTTTGTAATTATGATCATCAGATTCAAAAGGAGTTTCGTGGCCGTCGGGCACAGGATTTATATGTTGGTATTTTTAATTATGCTGAAGAGAACAAATTAAATTGGTTCAAACGTATGGATCATGCAGCTTATTTAGGTAAGGAGTTGAAGAAGGCTGAGATATGTCTGGTTTTGGGATCAGATTATTATCAGGAGTAGAGTTTTCTATTTGTTCTTTTTTCTCTGATAATTATTTTGTATGTGTTTGACAGTACTTTTTTGAGGATATTGTTGTTAGAAATATTACTTCATAAAGATACATAAAATAATAAACAAAAAAATAAAGTTGAAACTTTATGCTCCAAGTTGTCCTTCGGTTAGTCCTTTTCGTTGCACAATTTGGTTGCGAATTTTATCTTGCAATTCGAAGGGTAATTTCTCAAACATTTGATCTTGGAGTGAAGAGCTGCCCCGACCGCCGGTTGCTGATCTGAGATCGTTACTGAAACCGATCATTTCAGCTACTGGCATTTTGGCAACTACTACTGTTTGATCTCCTTCCTGGTTCATTTCAAGGAGTTGTCCTCGTTTTGATGAAACTAATTTTGAGAGTTCTCCGGTATATTCAACAGGTGCTTCAAGTCGCATAATTTGGAGTGGTTCAAACATGGATGGACCTGCTTGCATCATGGCTCCTCTAATACCTTCCCGTACGGCAGGGTACATTTGTGCTGGGCCACGGTGGATTGCATCTTCATGGAGGCTACAGTCTTGAAGACTTACCATGACGTTGGCACAGGGTTCGTTTGCAAGCGGTCCTTTTTTCATGACATCTTCAAACATGTCTAATACTAATTCCATGATTTCGTTGATGTATACTATACCTCGTGTCTGGTCCATGAACATGTTTCCTTCAAAAGCGGCCTTGACTTGGCCTGCTTGTTTGGCGTCCCATCCACAGTTTTCACGAAGGAAGGCTACTATTTGCTCATCTTTACGTTTAAAGCGTCCGTTAGGAATAGTTCCACTTTTGATTCCTTTAGCTATTACTGGGTCGAGCGGTTCAACGACGAAGTATAGTTTGTTGTGTTTGTTTGGAGATTTTCCTTCCACTTCTGGTGAGATTTTCGTTACAGTTTCGCGATATACAACAATTGGTGATGAAGTTTTTACTTCTACTCCTTTTTCAGTGATGATACGGTTTTCAATGATTTCTAGGTGTAATTCTCCCATTCCACTGATAAGGTTTTGTCCTGTTTCTTCGTTGATTTCTATTTTAATTGATGGGTCTTCACGTGATACTTTGCGAAGAACTTCAATTAATTTAGGGAGGTCGCCTGAGTTTTTTGGCTCAATTGCTTTGGTGATAACAGGTTCAAAGATGTGTTTTAGTTCTTCGAATGGATGTTCTTCTGATTCAGTTATGGTTTCACCGGCAAAACCAATTACTCCAGAAATTGCGAGGACGTTTCCTGCTGGGAGTGAGTCAATTAATTCTGGTTTTACACCGTTGTAGATGTATACATTTTGAACGCGCGATTTTTGTTTTGCGTTATTGAGGTAAATTTCTTGACCGGCTCTTATTGTTCCTGAGAAGATACGTCCGGCTGAGATATCTTTTCCTGATCGCGGGTCAATTACAATACGGGTGATAACGAATGCTAGTTTTCCATGGGGGTTGCAATTTATTAAATCTTTTCCAAGTTCGGTTTCAACATCACCGTGCCACATTTTAGGGATACGGTACTTTTGTGCGTCCATTGGTGCGGGAAGGTGGGTAATTACCATATCTAATATTACTTCATGGAGGGGTGCGTTATCCCAAACCCAATCTTTTCTTTCTTGTCCTTCAAGTTCGTAGATTTTTAGAACGTCGGCGAATTTGATGTTTTTCTTTTTCATGTATGGAAATGAAAGAGCCCAATTTTCACGGGCTGATCCGAAGGCTACTGAGCCTTCTTGGACATTTACTTTCCAGCATTCTTTGAATTGCGGCTCAGCCATGGATTCAATCATGGTGTTGAACTGAGTTACAAGAGCTAGAATTCGCTGTGCAATTTGGTCTGGTCCAAGTTTTAATTCTTTTACCAATCGGTCTACTTTATTTATGAATAAAACTGGTTTTACCCGTTCTTTGATCGCTTGACGCATAACAGTTTCTGTTTGTGGCATGACTCCTTCTACTGCGCAGATTAGAACGACAGTTCCATCAATTGCTCTCATGGCTCTCGTTACGTTTCCACCAAAATCTACGTGACCAGGTGTATCGATTAGGTTGATTAGATATTCTTTTTTGTTGAAGTTGTGTACCATTGATACGTTGGCGGCATCAACAGTCATAAGACGTTCTTGTTCATCAGCGTGAAGCCAGGTAGCCATACCAGCTTCAAGGTCACCTGCGGCTTTTGAAGACATTTGTCCTGCTGCGGCAAGTAGGTTATCAGTGAATGCTGTTTTTCCGTGATGGATGTGTGCGGATGTACAGATATTTCGAATATACGTTGGTGTTTGCGTGATGCGCATTACTCGATCAACCATGCGTTCTGCCATTTTATGTTACCTCGCTTATGTGTGTGTTATTTGTTGTATCTTTGCTTGTTTGATTATTATTTTTTAGTTATATTGTGTTTTGTGTAAATTACTGATTAAAATACATGTGTTTCATGTGCAGTTTTGTAGGAGTGAAGTTCTTTATCCTTAAACCACAGGGAAACTTCGAGCTTTGCTTCATCAGAGTTTCCAGAGGAGTGAATTAAATTCTCAATGGCTTTTCCTTGCGCGTCTGAAAATCCGTAACTCATGTGCGCAAAGTCTCCTCGAATGGTTCCTGGTGCTGCTCCTTTTGGTTCGGTTGATCCTATCATTTTTCGGATGTTTTCAACGGCGTTTACACCTTCAAGACATAGTGCCATAACCGGGCCGCTTTGCATGAATTTTAGAACATTTTGGAGTACTGCTTCTCCACGTCTAACTCCAACTTGACCTATAATGTCGTAGTGATTTCGACCGAGATTTTCATCAATCCAAATCATTTTTGATCCTACTACTTTGAGACCTGCATCTTCAAATCGATTGATGATTCGACCTATAAGGCCGCGTTTTACTGCGTCGGGTTTTAAGAGTACTAAGCTTCGTTCTATCATATGATACCTGTCGTTTTTATTTTCTGTTGAGGGTTTTAGTACTAGTTATGTTATTAGTTACTCTTCTTGAACTTTTGGTTTCTTTTCAGGTGCTACTTTTTTGTCTTTGGATTTGATTCTATCTCCTTTTTTGTGCTCTTGGTGATAGATTTGGGTCCATTTTGTTGCCAGAGGCTTTTTGTGTAGTTTGTGCACTTGTTTTTCACATCTGTTTGAGCAGTAAAAATCAATTTTACCGCTTGAATACACAAACATTTTACCTGTTCCTTCTTTGATTGCGTTTCCGCAAAAGCTGCATATTGACATGGTGGGCCTCCTTATTTGCGAGCAGCGCTACTGCTTCCGCCTCGTCTTGCGCCGCCAAGCCGTTGTGCTTCAAGCTCAGTATCTAATAACATGAGTACATCGCCTATTTGAATTGGGCCTTTGACATTTCGTCTGATAGCTTTGTTTTTGTCACGCCCATCAAGAATTTGACACATTACTTGTGTTAATTCCCCACGGGTTCCAGCTCGAGCAACAATTTCTTTTACTTCGGCGGGTGTTCCATCGTTAAATCGGATTTCTCCTTCTATGCGCTCTTCTTGCTGTTTTTTTTGAGGGGCAGCCTCAGGTTTTTTTGGTTGTGCCATGGGTTAAACACCTATGCTCGTAAATAATCAATTGTATTTTTGGCGTCGCCTTCTTTTACGATGGCAACTGCGGCAGTGGCTACGGCAAGTCCGGCTGCGGCTCCAAGGTCTTCTTTTTTGGCTACTTCGCGGCAAGGGACGTTTTTGTCCTTACAGAGAAGAGAGAGATGCATGATAATCTCTTTTGGGGTTACGTCAGATGCGAATACAACGAGTTTTGCTTCGCCTTTTTCAATGGCTTTTGTTGTTTCGTTTGCTCCTTTGCGAATTTTACCAGTGGTTCTTGCTACTTCTACTGCTTCAAGTACTCTTGCATCGTCTGCCATTTTGTATTACCTCGTATTTTATAGTGTTATTTTTTGCTTGTTTGATGTTACTTTGTAGATCAATTAACGAGAAGGTTGTTATACCTCGCGATAACGCTCATTGGTAACTATTGGTTTATTTTGGGAGTTGTTTATAAAGGTTACTTTTGGTTTTAGGCTTTTTATGTGCTTGTTATGTTTAATTTGTTTTATGAATATGCAGGGTTTTCATATGCAGGGTTTTCCATACTTCTTGACTACCACAATTGTTTTTAAGTTGAAAGTGTTGGTTAATTGCATGGATATTATTAGGTGGTTTATATATGGGTTTTAGATATGCACATTTAGCTGATCTTCATTTGGGCTCATGGCGTGAGGAGAAGATGCGAGATCTTTCTACACGAGCATTTCTTACAGCTATTGATGATTGTATCTCACGCAGAGTTGATTTTGTTATATTTGCGGGAGATTTGTTTAATACTTCACTGCCAGCTCTGGATACGCTTAAAATTGTAGTTCGCAAATTGCGAGAACTTAAAGATTTAGGAATTCCGCTCTATGCTATTGCTGGTTCGCATGATTTTTCTCCTAGCGGGAAGACGATGATTGATGTTTTAGAGAATGCGGGACTTCTGCGGAATGTGTGTAAAGGCCGAGTTGATCCTGAGAATTCGGAGTTACATTTGGATTTTACTACGGATTTGAAGACGGGTGCGAAACTGACAGGAATTTTGGGACGCCGGGGACTTCTCGATAAAATGTATTATGAGAATTTGCATCGTGCTGATTTAGAGGGAGAGGAAGGATATAAAATATTTTTATTTCATACTACTATTGGAGAGTTGCTTCCGAAACATTTGGAGATTATGGAATCACAACCACTGTCTTTTTTACCGAAGGGATTTGCGTATTATGGCGGCGGACATATTCATCATCCAACTAAAAAAGAGTTTTTACCGGATTATCCATGTGTAACTTATACTGGCGCTTTGTTTCCCAACAATTTTGCTGAACTTGAGAAGTATAGTTATGGGGGATATTATATTATTGAAACAGATGGTGTTATTAACTCTGAAGGTGTTGATGCTGAAGGTCGATTTGATAGGAGTAAATCCGATTTTGATAGAGTTATTTCTGATAGGGTGAGTTGGATTCCCCTTAAAGTTATGCCCCATAAAAGTATTATTTTTAAGTGTTCGGGAAAGTCTCCGGATATTATTGCTTATGAACTTGTTCAGGCGTTACAAGAACATGTTTTGGGTGCAGTGGTGACTATCCGCTTAGAAGGAACCATTGCTGGTGGGAAATCTACTGATATTAATTGGAAGGAAGTGGTGGATCAGTTGTATGCTAAGGGTGCGTATTATGTGATGCGTAATACGGCTAAACTTGAGAGCGAGGAATTTGAAGAGATTCAGATTGCGGGGGGGTCTGATCCTGAACTTATTGAAGAATATATTATTCGTGAACATTTACAGCAACTGTCCGTTTTTGACAAAGATGCTGAATTTGTTTTGACTAAAGATTTACTTCATGCGCTTACTACTGCAAGACGAGAGGATGAGACGCTAACTGATTTTGCGGCGCGTGTTGAAGGTGATGTTGCTGGTGACGGAGGACAGATCCATTCCGCGGGCGCTGG
>CAYJTE010000067.1:0-5971 GCA_964372965.1 uncultured Methanosarcinales archaeon | reverse complement strand
GGAAAGGACAAAGCAACAAAAAAATCCTCGTAGAATACTGCGGACCAAACACCAATAAACCGCTACATCTCGGACATCTCAGAAACATGTCACTTGGAAACGCCATGGTTCACCTTCTAAAATTTCAAGGAAACGATGTCCACCCCGTAAACATAATTAATGATAGAGGTGTTCACATTTGTCAATCCATGATCGCCTATGACAAATGGGGAAACAAATCCGAACCGACGAAAAAGGGTGACCATTTTGTAGGCGACTTCTACATCATGTTTGCAAACGCTGCAAAAGAAAACCCTAACTTAAAAGATGAAGCGCAAGATGTACTAATAAAATGGGAACAAAACGACAAAGCCACTCGCACACTCTGGAAAAAGATGAACAACTGGGTACTCAACGGATTTGCCGAAACCTATAAACGCTTTGGAGTAGAATTCGAAAAAGAATATTTCGAATCAGAATACTATGTACACGGTCGTGACATCGCTTTAAAGGGATTAAAAGAAGGGATATTTGAAAAAGACGAAAAAGGAGGCATTATAGCTCCCCTCGAAAAATACAAAATACCATCCAAAGTAATTCTCAGATCCGACGGAACCAGTATTTACATCACCCAAGACATGTATCTTGCATTAAAACGCTACGAGGACTACCATTTTGACACCCTATGTTATGTTGTAGCCTGTGAACAAAATTTACACTTTGAACAACTCTTTGCCATAATGGATCTATTAAAACAACCATTTGCATCAAAACTGCATCACCTCACCTACGGCCTCGTAAACCTGCCAAGTGGCAGAATGAAATCACGTGAAGGAACCGTAGTTGATGCCGATGATCTCATGAACGAAGTATCTAATCTTGCCTATCTTGAAGTCGAAAAACGCGCACCAGCACTCTCAACCGAAGAAAAAAAACGAAGGGCTGAATTCATAGCCATTGGCGCTATCCGCTTCTTACTAATAAGAACTGACCCTGTAAAAGAAATCATATTCAATCCCGAAGAATCAATGAGCTTTGAAGGAGAAACCGGACCATACGTGCAATACACCCATGCCCGCGCATCAAGTATCCTAAGAAAAGCACAGAACGCATCAAGCAAAGACAAAAAGACACAGTTAAGTAACATAAAATACAACCTAATAACCACTGATATAGAAAAAAATATCATCTCCATCCTTTCTCGATTCAAAGATGCAGTGGACAACTCCGCGAGAAACTACCGACCACACATACTCGCAAGATACTTATTAGACCTCAGCCAAGCATTTAACGAATTTTATCATAGTGAACAAGTCATATCAGAAAACGTAGACCTTATGAACGCCAGAATTAAACTCGTAACAGCTGTTAAACAAGTCATTGAAAACGGACTTGGATGTCTTGGAATCCACGCCCCAGAAGAAATGTAAGAAAAAACACCTTACTTCTTCCTCCCAATCACCATCTCCCCATAGACACTAAGATCACAAGAAACAGGAATATACGAAAGCACAGAATCAAACCCTCGAAAACCACTATCTGAAATAACTATTCCACAAGGATTCAACCCCAAAACAACTTTTTCCTCATACCCCTCCCAACCATCTTTCATAATACGGAACGCTCGTTCAAAGTAAATATCAAAACCAGTAAATCTATCTATAAAAGAAAAAACATCGCACCTAATCACCCGCAAGCGAACCAAAATATCACCCCAATAAAACATTAAAACATTCTCCTCTCGCGCAAACGAAATACCAAGAGTATCCAGAACCGTCTCAATCAAGCCTTGTTGAAAAGTAGCATCAACAAACACACAAGAGAGCATCCTAACTTTAGGCCACAACCTGCGCACATACTCAAGTGGGAACACCACATCGCACCCACAACCAGGATAAAATAACAATGGTGCATCACTAATTGAACCACATAAGCCCATATCCAACACATCCAAAACAGCAAGCGAATCGCTAAATTCAACAACAGAAAAATCAACCAAATCAAAATTAGAACGAACCGCACCGCGCGCTTCAACTTTTCTCTCAACAACACTAATAAAACCCATAAGAGAAGACCAAGCCAAAATCTTTAAAAGACTACTCATTAAAATAGCCTTAGTGGATCCGTAGCCTAGCCTGGAACATATATATGTAGGCACATAGGGCGACAGCCTTCTACACTCGCGAGGAAATCTCAAAGTTGTTGACAGCTGTAGGTCGGGGGTTCAAATCCCCTCGGATCCGTGTTTTTTTTAATATTTTAATATAATAACCAATATAAAAAATGCTACTATATAAAAAATGAAATCAATAACTCAAAAAGATCCGTACGGATGTGGAATAGCCTGCCTCGCATTCTACCTCAATATTTCATACACGGAAGGATACACACTGATCCCCAACGCGAAGAAAAAAGCGAAAAGAACTGGATTTTCTGTGCAAGAACTGACCACTGCCCTGAGAAATCAAACAAAAACACCCCATTCCTCCAACTATATCAAGCAAAAATTGAAACGTAAAATATACAAAATGAACACCATTATTTTCATAAGAAGAACCAAAAAATACCCTGCTGGTCACTATCTTATTCGAACAAAAAACAAGAGCTGGATGGATCCTTGGTATAACTTTCCTTCACTATTAAAACACGCAAAATCAGGCTTCAGAAGACGACTTCCTGGAAATCCAATCTACATAATACAACAAAACTAATACAGAAATAAACAGAACACACAACCAAAACCTATATAAAGAATCGAGGAGGAAAATGCTCCTAAAGCACCCGTCGCCAAGCGGTAAGGCAATCGCCTGCAGCATCCGCTAGTATGAGCTTAATAGCGATGAAATAAAAGACAGCGGTCATTCGGGGGTTCAAGAAACTCTGTACCTAAACGCACACAGTTTGTATATCCCTCCGGGTGCTTTCTTTTTAACCAATTCTAACCGAAATACTGTAAAGAGTAGTTTCGAAGAGTATATAAAGAACATACTCAAAAGCTAATCCATGTCAAACTTAGAAAAAGCGTTACAGGAACTCGCAACCAGAAGCAACCGCGATCCATATTTAATCCCCCCCGAAGCAGCACCAAACTATAAACCAGTCCAAATTACTACTGATAAACACTTCTTGGGTTATATGATATGGTCAACATCACCAGTAACTAAAAGCACAAGACTTTATCAAGTAATACCTCAACCAGACGGGTTTAAGTACAAACGAGGCGAAGAGATAAAACATTATAAAACACCAAAAGACCTTCTAAAAAGACTACGGCACGAAATCTACCGTCCCTAGCTACCCCTCACACACAGAAGATAACTTCTTATACCTCCACATCTCCTCCAGGATATGGATAAAAAATCGATCAGCTCACTTGAACTATCCGCAATCACATCGGAACTACAAATTTTAAAGCGGGGAAAAATTGATAACATCTACCAGCAAGACAATCTAGAAGTTGTAATTCAAATTCACGCAAAACAAAAATACTTCCTCAAAATAGTTCCAGGAAAATGGTGCTGCCTCACTCCACAGAAAAATCCACGGCTAAAACCAACTGGATTCTCCATGCTTCTACGAAAATACATTGAACATGCAACACTTGTCAAAATAGAACAAAAAGACAACGAACGTATCCTCATATTAACACTTGAACGGCCAGAAACATACTACCTCATAATTGAATTATTCTCCAAAGGGAACATCATCTTAACTGATGCTGACTACAAAATTATAGGGGCAATCGACAAACACGTTTGGAAAGACCGAACCATAAGTGAAAAAGAGACTTACCTCTTCCCCCAAGGAGGTATAAAATACGAAAAAATAACTGACCCCGCGTTTCAAAAAATAATCATTGGGAGCGAGAAACGCAACCTCGCAACCACCTTAGCAACAGAAATAGGATTAGGTGGTCTCTACGCCGAAGAACTCTGTATCAGAACAGGAATTGACAAAAATCAAAAGCCAACAGACACCACCAAAGACCAAACCACTAAACTTTACACCACACTCCAAAATATTCTCCAAAAAACAAAAACCCCAAAAGGATATCTCTATGAAAACCAACTAACACCCATACCACTTACAAACCAAACACCAATAGAAATTAAAGAAAGTTTCAACCAGGCATTAGATGCCTTAAACCCCTACAAAAAGGCTTCACCATATGAAAAAAAGATAGCATCGCTTCACAAAATGATAGAAACACAAGAAGAAACCGTAACTGAACTCATAATCAGTATTGAAACAAACACTAAAAAAGGCGAATGTATCTATGAAAACTACCCAAAACTCCAAAAATTAAAAGAAATCATTGAAGACCTGAAAAAAACAAAAACGTGGGCAGAAATTGAAATAGAACTAAAAAAGGAAAAAAAAATAAAACAAATAAACCTGAAAGAAAAAAAGATAACACTAGACATCTAAACCAAAAAGTCAAACATATCAAAAATTCAAAACACACCAATAGCTCAAATCCCCTAAATCTTCTTGAGTATCCATAACATACTTTTATTTTCTCCCCTCTCAATTGCCACTTTCCGAATCAACTTGAACTGATCTGGAATCATTAACTCCCAATTCTCACGTGATAGAAAAGCGATAACTCCTCCCGCCTTACACACATAATGAGTTTGATGGTATATTTCATTGAGTTTATCCTCATCTTTCTGAGTCACAACCAGTAACACCATGTCAAACTCATCAGAATCAAATGTAACATCACAATCATCGAGCGAACACCTCTTAACAACAAGTTTAGACTTCACTCCAGCAATATACGCATTCCTATCCATTGCACGAATATTTGGAATCGAGGATTCAAATGCACACACCGAAACAACCACTGGACTCCTTGCAGCACCAACAACTGCACGAGAAGTAAAACCAGCGGAACCCTCATTTATACCTAACTCCAAAAAGAATGGAACCACTCGTCCAAAAGGAGTACCGCTCGCATACAGAATCGCTTCAATTGGAAGAACACCATCTTTCGCAAAACCCACAAGTAACTTTGTACCTGACTCAAACCCCAGTTCACGAATAACTCGATATGCAACATCTCCTCGAAGTGAGGACGCATGCGCAAAAATCCGATACGCTCGCCGAGCCATATCACCACAGACATCCAACCCCAAATAATAAGCAGTTCCCACCACAGCATCCCTCATAACCACAAAAAAGGCTGCCTCAGGCTTTTTACGCGTGATAATAACTTCCTGCCCCATAGACTCAAAATAAGAAAAAACCTTCGGTAAAATCACTTTAGAAAAACCATCACGGACACTCTGACCACTAACACCAATATACTCTAAATTAAACGAGTTGATAGGATCATAAGAAAAAGAAAATACCAGCTCTTCAACCGAAGGCGCGCAAGACAAAACAAGAAGCACACGAGTAACAGCTCGCGCAGACGCAATATACAACATAAAATCAACTTCCGTAAAATCACACACCAAAGCTACTGGATCAATAACACGTCCACCAAATTCCACTGCCTCTTGGAGTGCAACAAAATTAAGACCAGGACTAACAACAAGTATACACCGTTTCATTTCGGCTCCAAAACATCATCAGAATCTAACTCATCAGAATCTAACTCATCAGAATCTAACTCATCAGAATCTAACTCATCAGAATCTAAATCAGCAACATCCTCATCTATTTCTTTTTCAGACTCTTCATCACCAATATCTTCCACTCTCACTTTCTCAGAAGGTCCTACCACAAACCCACCTGAACCATCCGGTCCCTCAGGACGAATAGAACAATCAGCTATAACATCAACATCCTCCGGAATTATTTTGGCACACGCAGCCAGAGTATCACCTTCTTCAAGGCGTATAACCCGAACCCCTTGAGTGTTCCGACCAACAACCGAAATATCTGTTGATTTAATACGAATACCCACACCATATTTAGAGATAAGCATCAACTCTTCTGACCCATCAACCAACATAACAGTTGTTACCAGCCCATTTTTATCAGT
>CAYJTE010000066.1:0-6055 GCA_964372965.1 uncultured Methanosarcinales archaeon | reverse complement strand
GCATCGTGCCATTCGTATCAATTGAAATTGTATGAATAAATTCATGTCCCTGCAAATCAGAAATCAATCCTTCCATATCTCCATATAAAAATGGCTCCCCTTGAACCCCAATATGAATCTCAACCGGCTCAGAAACAAATTCCAAAAGTTTGAACAACTCTTCAACCAAATAATCTTTCTCAACTACAAAATCATTTTTAGTACTTGATAACCCTTCAGAAATAGAACAATACACACAATCTAAATTACATCCATTAAGCGGTTTAATCTCAATAATACTTGATTCACGGTATACAATCCCAAATGCCACATTACCAAACAGCGGAATTCCAGAATTGCGATGCACATACGTAGCTTTGTTTCCCGTAAGAGCCGTCTTCAAATTTTCCAAATATTTAGAAAGCAGTTGTGAAAACTTCATCTCTGCCTTTGCTTGATCAACTTTGTCAAATTCAATAGTATGTGAATTAACTACTCTCCATTTGCCAATTTTATCAACATCTTCACATGGAAACTCAGTAGAAAACAATCTAAGAATTGTTACTTTAAGTACCTCACAAGTATGCTGAAATGTGAGAGTTTCAAATGTGAGTATCGCCATCTTCCTATTGATATTTTATTGTAGTAGCTTAATTCCATCATTTCTTTAATTATTCTCTTCTCTTTTCATAATCACCCAGAAAATAATCTCAACAGAAATGTAAACCTTAAAATACTCTTCTATTTCGCAGCGCCATTTCTGCCACCCCAAGTATATGCTCAATAGTACTACTATCTCTTCCCTTGCTATTGAGCGCTGCAGCACAAAAATACTCCTTTACTTTCTCCATGCATGCAGGTATCTTCACCGTTTTTTCCTCATACATAGCCCTTACTGCTTGAACATAATATGCCCTACCCAGTTCCATAGGAATAATATAATTAGTCGGGTACAGTCTCATCCCCTCTCGAAGTGAATCTTCAACTCGCATAACATCAATTCTAGAAGGCGAATGAAAATAGTTTGCAACATAGGTATAAAGTAACTCATTTGAAACACCATACTGTTCAATATCACACAGTGATAAAAATACAAAAGTATGGACTTCAACCGCCAGCGGCCACTCTATATCATATCCCTATTCAGTCATAATCGCGATCTTCTGAATAACCGCATTGGTTTTCTGTAACCTCAATTTATTAACGGGATCAAAAGGAATACTTTCTAAGAAAATACGCAACTGTTCTAACTGATAAATGGTGTTTATTTTATCCTCATGAAAGTCGCAAAGCAGATCCTATAAAAACATTTCCTAAATTCATTACCCTTTTTGTCAAATATGCTTATTCCAGCAGTGCAAGAAAGGTGTGCCTTTCTGCACAGTTTTGGCATCGATCCTAAATTGTGCCACTCGTTCCATAGTTTCGTCCGATACATACATATTGTACTCCACACAATCCAGTTATATCTATGGTATTTTTGAGTTCACCTAGTTGATATATTTATAAGATCGCTTTGCCTTGTGGCATCGCATCAATCAAATTTTGTCTTTTTATAAAAATTATCCCCATTTGATCACTTTTAGGTATTCTCAAATATAAGTCTTCCTTCTTTTTCAAAACTAATCCTCATACTATTTACCACAATAATCTTTAAAACAGCTCCCTTCCTATTCATACCATGTCAAAAAGTGTGCTCGACGTGGATATAGAAAATCTCACTCCTGGGATGAAACAATACAGAGAAGTAAAAGCAGCCCATCCTGACTGTCTTGTCATGTTACGTATGGGTGATTTCTATGAAATGTTCTACGAAGATGCCATAACTGCATCGCGTGAATTAGATATAACCTTAACCGCAAGAGGCCAAGGTGAAAAACGTGCACCACTTGCAGGAGTACCATTTCATGCAATTGAACCATATCTTGGAAAGCTCGTCAAAAAAGGATATAAAATCGCCATTGTAGAACAGCTCGAAGATCCCAAAAAAGCCAAAGGATTAATCAAACGTGGGCTTGTCCGCATCATCACCTCAGGGACCATTATTGAGACCTCTCTTCTCTCCGAAAAAGAAAATAATTATTTAACAAGTATCGCAATCACTGGAAACATCGCAAAGATCGCCTCAACTGATATCTCAACCGGCGAATTCACACTTGAAACCACCACTACTCCTCAAGATCTTATTTCTCACCTCGAAGCAAAAAATCCCTCTGAAATTTTAATTGCTCAGAGCTTAGGCGTAAACACTGACCTCATAACAAAATTAAAAAATATCGCCTCTATCAGTCTCATTGACGATCGAATATACAAATTCGAAAGAGCCCGGGAAAAAATTCTTCAATTCTTCAACATAACATCACTTGATTCATTCCAAATTGAAAATGACAAACTCGGAGTTGCCGCTTGCGGAAGTTTAATACATTATTTGGAAGAGACTCACAAAACAAAACTTCTTCACATCCAAAAGATAACCATCGCAAGCGCAAACCATCTTTTAATTGATGCAACCACCTTTCGCAGTCTCGAAATTACAAGATCCCTGAGAGACAACTCAAAAAAAGGCACCTTACTCGAAATCCTCGATAAAACCAAAACCCCAATGGGTGCAAGGATGCTACTCGAGTATCTCAGAACACCCCTACAAGATATCGTAATTATAACCGAACGTCAAAGCGCAATAGCAGATCTCAGATCATCTCCACTAAGACTCGAACAACTAAGCGAAACACTCAGCATCATTCAAGATATTGAACGACTTCTCACTAAAGTTCACACCGGAATTGCTACTCCCCGCGACTTACTCAGCCTACGCAATTCACTAAACCCTCTACCCATTCTACTCATTCAACTCTCCCCCAACCGGCCCGCCTCATCAAAGTTAATACAATCAATCGGAACTATTAGCACACACCAAGAAATAGTACATCTTCTCACAACCGCACTTGAAGAAAACGCACCACATAGTACCCGTGAAGGTGGTATTTTCCAATCAACATTCAATAAAGATCTCTTCGAGCTACGAAACATTCGGGACCATTCAGCCGAGATCATATCAAAAATAGAAGAGTCAGAAAAAAAGAAAACAGGTATCAGCACGTTAAAAGTAGGCTTCACCAGAGTATTTGGATATTACCTGGAAGTCCCACACAGGCAATCTGAACATATCCCTCCAAATTACATTCGCAGACAAACAACTGCCTCATCCGAACGGTTCATCACTCCAGAACTAAAGGAGATTGAAGAAAAAGTCCTCACTGCCGAAGAAAAAATAAAACAGCTGGAATACGATCTGTTCCAAGAGCTCTTAACCAAAATTAAAGCGTACACTATAACTCTTCAAGACGCCTCCCGAAAAATAGCTGAACTCGATGTACTCTGTTCTCTCACTAAAGTCTCCATAGAAAATAACTACACAAGACCAACTATCAATAATACGAAACATCTCTCCCTCAGAGATACTCGTCATCCCGTGGTAGAAAAGACAACTTCTCAATTTATTGCAAACAACATCGAACTTCAACCGGGCGAAATGATGATAATAACTGGGCCCAACATGGCCGGAAAATCAACCATCATGAGACAATGCGCATTAATAATATTTCTTGCCCATATTGGTTCATTTGTACCAGCAAAAGATGCAAATATTCCTCTCACTGATAAAATATTCAGTCGTGTTGGAGCCTCCGACGATCTTTCAACCGGCAAGTCGACTTTCCTAGTTGAGATGAACGAAACCGCTCACATTGTTCATAATGCAACCGAAAATTCCTTCATCATATTAGACGAAATTGGACGAGGAACATCCACATTTGACGGTGTTTCTATTGCCTGGAGCGTTGCTGAGTATATTTATCATCATCTCAGAGCCAAAACTATATTTGCAACCCATTATCACATCCTAAACAAACTCGCAGAAACACTTCCCCGCATAAAAAATTACAATGTTGCAGTTGAAGAATCAACCGAAGGAATAACCTTTTTGCACACGTTAGTTCCCGGGGGAACAGATCAAAGTTATGGAATTCATGTAGCAAAACTTGCCGGTCTTCCAAAAGAGATAATTACACGAGCAACCCAAATACAACAAACCTTAGAAAAAGATGATCACATGATTCGTGTGTTAAAAGTCAAAAGACTTGAAGATCAAAAATCAATCACCGAGTTTTAACCAACTACATCAATTAAGCATGTTCTACCATTCAACAACAGTTAACTAATTTCACTAATCAAAAAACGTATCCAGAGTTGACGGCCTACCCACCAGTTTATCAGCAACATATTTCCCAAGCATCACCGAAATTACTTGAGATCCCGTCCCTACCACCACTATTTTTTTCGCATCAAGGCTCATATGGGGGTTCCATTTTTTCGCCTTTCCAAACGTACCGCTCCACAGATATTGCCAACGTATGTTCAGTGATGGAAAAAGTTTTTTCATAAATGACTGTATTTGACCTGAGTGCGGATAATGTGGCAGATGATGACCATGCATAGTATCTTTTTTCCTGGTAATCAATCCCCCAAAACCAGCTAGTATTCTATTATCCGCTGTAAGTTTAAAATATTCATAATCCCGTTTTGAATTCCATACCACTTTTTTCTGAAGAAGTCCAGTTTCGCTAAGTTGTTTTTGTGAAAGGGGCTTACTAACAAGTATAGTCGATCGAATTGATTTTACATTTTGTGTAGGGTACACGTAATCTGTTGCAAAAATAATTTTCCGAAACGCTATTTGTCCACCAGAGGTTACCGCCACCCCATCATCTGTTTTCCGAAGAAATGTATTTTCAAATACTTTCACTCCTTTTTTTTCTGCCACCTTTATCCAGTTCTGAGTTAATTTCAACGGATTTACCGAGAGTGCCGCGTTGGGTGTAAATATAGCGTGTGGTATATATAGTGTGTTCAACTTTTGTCGTAAGGCATCACCAGATATCATCTTCATACTCGGATTCTCCTTTTTAGCAGCAAAATATTCAGTTGAAACAGTGTTATACGTTTTGTGGGGAAGTTGAACATACATAGTGCTCAACTCCTCAAAATCACAATCAATATTTTCAGCAACTATAATTCTTTTAATAACTTGTAATGCCTCAGCATTTCCCCGAAAAAAACTTAATCCTCTTCTCCTCCCATAATTTTCAATCATATCTCTCAAGTCTAGCTCTGCATTCTCCGTTAAAATACCTGCTGCTTTTCCCGTCGCACCAGATGCGATAGTATGTTTTTCTATCAACACCACATTTTTAATTCCATTTTTTGCAAGAAAGTATGCAAGAGAAACACCCGTAATTCCTCCTCCAACAATCAAATAATCACAGCTAATATCAGTGTTAAGAGCAGTTCTCACCCTATAACCAGAATTTTTCCAGAACACCTCTTCTTTTAACTTCGTCATTAACCAAAAGAAGATTTATCAGTTTAAATAAACTCCTGAAAAAGTATTCACCCTCTCCTCAATATAAATTTCAATGATCTTGTGTGTAACGACTTCGTGTCATCCAAGCAGAAGAGAAAAGTTTTTAAGTAAAATCCATATCAAAGGGTAATATTTAGAGTTATATCAGTAGAGGTCAATAAAATTAGAAAATGAATGAAAACGGACGACATTTATCCTTGGTTTACCAAGAAAAGCCAAATATATTCTTCTCATCTTTACAAACACCCTGGAATTACCCGGGAACAAATGGCATTCAAAGGCAAATCACGAATTATGCCGCGCTCTGTGAACAAAATTTTCCTGCCACCGAAGAATATATGAGATTGTGTGAGGAACAAGCACCCCGTGCACTCGATGGTGATTTAACTTTAACCAGTACTTTATTGATGAACATTCCCCTACCCTTATTAACACGTAAAGAGCAAGACCTCATATCAACACTTTCACCCGGTGCCGCCAAAAATAGTCAGCGGTACGCAGCTGTAGGTGATCTATATGGTATTGGTGAGCAAGGAAATTGTATACTATCATTTTACCTGTTCCCCTGCAATGGAAATTTTCACATTGAAGCACGTCTGCAATATGATGACGATACCAAATTAGGAGATGGTGCACGAAAGCGTCCTAACCACT
>CAYJTE010000065.1:0-6073 GCA_964372965.1 uncultured Methanosarcinales archaeon | reverse complement strand
TTTCTTGCGCCAATAAGCAAGTCTGGAACAAAGTGACCACAGCCATGTTCGCCAAAGGCGAACTTTTCAACAAATGCCTTAAGTAATCCAGAAAACCAACGAAAAACACAACTCGAATTAACACCCAAACTTTTAAATAAAAACAATTGAACCACAACAACAGAGGGAGAGCTAGGCTGGCGCGCTAGTCCTGCGTTGTTACCGTGAACGGACTTCACACGGAGCCGAAGCCCAAAGAAGGCTAAATCAAGTTGAAATAGTCCTTGTACTATTCGTCGACGTAGTGTCCTTTAGGATGGTCTTAGCGGGAATCAGGTCAGATTCGGAAGAAAGCAGCCTTAACCATTAATCACCATGTTTGAAGGGTTGCACTATTGAGAATATATGGGGATCAACCTATTTTGGTTTGGTAGAGTCGACCGCGGGTGTGCCCCTAAACTTTTTCACAAAATTTTTTGATTTTAAACGGGAGCGTTGGACATAATAAGTAATGGGAAAAGCAACAAGAGGGAGAGTGCCTGCGTACCCAAGAAGTTCTAATTCATTCAAATAAAAAAAAATACAAAAAAAGAAAATATAGAAATAAAATATTTCACCTATTTATTCTTTCGTTAGCGCTGCCAAATCAGAATCAGAAAAAATTGCTTGATTTTCTGAGTCAAACTCTCCAAGATCTGATATGTCATCAACACCCAAGTCAAGTTCGAATTCAGATATACTAGCTGCTGTAGCATCAGCTGAATTAGCTGCACGAGGAGCAGTAACTACCGTAGTTGCTCCCTGCTGCGAAGCACAAGACACCAAAACCAAAAGTGTAACAGCTGCTATACTCAAAATGAATAATGTATATTTCATCTGTTCACCTCCTCACTTACAGCCGTGCTATCGTTTAAATTAGCTTCAACTAAGACCTTTGCTTCTATACTAAGATGGCTTTTCACATTTTTGTATTCATCCATAAAATCTCGTAAAATTTCTCGAGATTCTTTAAGGTCATCTTTAACAGCAACGTGTGCTGCGTGCCATGCATCCATCTTATTTTCACGATCTTCAGCTGTAATCCACGCTTCACGAGCTAATTTTTGATCTGCCTCTACTTTGTCTCCTTGAGCAACAAATTGTGTTCGAATCCTTACGAGAGTACTCACATCTCCTCCCCGCTCTGAAATCTCATCAATACGATGCTGCATTGCCAATTCCAAGTTAGAATGTTTCTCTGCAAGCACATCTACTTTTGTACTAATAAGAAGTGCTACTAATTTGCGCTGTTCAAAGCGAATGTCATGCACAAGTTCCCGCATTTCATTAATTTCGGCTCTCACTTCTTCCCGAGTTGCATTTTCACTAAGCGCTTCAATTTCTATTTTTTTAGTATCAACACGCGCCTCAAGAGCTGTAATACGAGCCAATGCTAACTCTTTATCTTCTAATGTAAGAGCGCCTGATACGGAGATACGCTCTTTTAGCTGTTCAAAAGATTTATCGGCATAGTTCAGAAGTGTATCCAAATGAACCTTAACACCAGTATGGAACTTTAATTGTAGGGTGGCACAATCTTCACCTTTACAATTTTTAAGATTAGATTTTAAACCTAGTAATCCCTTGTGGTGTTCTCGTATATCCTGCTGAGCAGCTCTGCGCTCTTCGCGAAATACCTTTCTCATATCTTTAATATCGGTTCTCACTTCCACAACTCGCTGTTTAATTTCAGCACGACCATCCCGAAGATTTTCCCTGCGTTCCTTCATCATATCACGTACTCTCTCTGCTTTACTATCGCGCTCAGAAATTGTAACATCACTTTCAACTGATACATCGGCTGTATCATTACTATTACTATCGCCACTTGCATCTACTGATGCATCAACGGATACGTCAGTATCAATTAAGGAATCAGTCTGCGCAAATGCAATAGGCACTACGCTTAATACAAATAATGCCAGCACGCCTATACTCACCAACTTGGTTGCATATCTATTCATAGTACACACCTCCATGTGTTTTTTCAACCATTGTAAAGATCAATTACTTTAAATGCATACTTATTTTTCATATTTAAAAAAGATAAAAATTTGCCTTTAAATGCTTTACAAAGCTTTATTTTAGTGTATAAAACTTGAAATAACCATATTAAAACGATACTATAATGCCTTCTATTTGTATGCTAATTACTTCTTACCTATATTTTACATTGCTTTCTGTTTTTTACAAAAAATAACGTAAAGAAACTGATTGATTTGATTGATTTTCTTAGCTGATTTACTTGACCAAATCGCGAATCACAAAAGCTAAATCACAATAGCTGTTGTTATATACAAACGGTTTAACCATTGAAAATGATGATTGAACAAAGTCTATCCCTGTGCCTTGAGGTAATAAAATGCCTGGTCGAAGATGATAGAAACTTTTAGTAGATCGACTAGCTTCAAAGGGATAGACAAAAATAGGCATATTGTAACAATCTAATCCCTGCGGAGCATCACCGAGTGAAAAAAAATCATATGCTTTCATTCGAAATGAATCCATCTCCATAATATCATCATAATGTGGAGCAGGTAATTCTAAACCATCAATGTGGTCATAATCCTTTTTCATAATAACCCGATACGAATTTCTAGGATCAATCAGCCATGAATCGGGGATTTCTCTGATTAATTTTACCTTGTTATTACCCATGATTGCTCCCGATCTTGTTGCAAGAGGTTTACTCATAAGTAAGCGCCCTAGCCCGTCAAAGCCTGTATCGTACATCTCAACTAATGTCTCAAAAACTTCTTGAAGCATTGGTGCTTTAGCTGGCGGTACTAGTGAATCAATCAATTTTATACCATTACAATAATGGGCTGAGAAAATAATCCTGTACTGAGTTAGATCCTCCAGTTTTGCAATACGTGGGTTTGTATCATAAGCCATAATATACACCTTCCAGAACACTATCACAGCACAATAAGTAGAAAAATGGTTCTAATTTATAAAATATTCAGTAAAAAGACAAAAATTGTAATTTCAACAAGTCAGAACGGTGGGGTGTTATCTCTCGCAAGAAATTAATACCTCGACAATATTGACAATAAGAAAAAAATAAAACAAACATAAAAAGAAAAAACTAATTTGTAATCAACACCTCCACATCTCTCCCAAAAATATTTTTAATATCCTCAAATATAGGCTCCTTAATGAACGCCTTAAGTGGTGCAATCATAGAGGCAATCGATTTTTCAAATTCTTCTAAATTACTATCAACCAGTGGCCCAAGTGATCCATCAGAGTTAATTTTAGCTTTCTCAATACGCTGATCTTTTGCATCAATATCATGAACAACAAATGCAATCTTATCAAGAAGATAAATTTCTCCAAACTTCTGCCCATGTTTAACTCGAATACGAGCGCGCTCTAGATCACGACCACGCTTTCGCTGCAAATATTCAACTAAAAATTTGATAAGACCAGAAGAACCTTTCCGCGCAAGTTCAATATCATTCTTATCCAGTTTCTTCAAATCGTATTTTTTCTTTGCATCCACTATCTCTTGTAAATCACGTAAGAACCGAGCGGGAACTTTACCCGTTGTGACCAGTTCTTTTTCAAAAATAGAAATAATTTGAGTATCAGATGAGCGCTCAATACCTTCTACTTTAAGAACATCACGAATGATAGTAACGACTTCATCATAGAGTATAATCACACTCTTCTCATCATAACGATGCTCAATTTCTTTAAACAACTCCCGAATACGGATCAAAAACCGCTCAGCATCAACAACTAACTTATCAAACTCAACACCCGAAAATTCCTTGATATCTCCATGCTCAATACCTTTTCTAATCTTTACATTATGCCGTAAAATCTCAACATACTCAAACTCCAGCATCTTCTCCTTCTTCACAAAAATCTCTTCAAGCACATCCGGCGTCTCACGGGGTGTTGGTGGTGGAAGACCATACAACATGATTGCCGCCTGTGACGGTGTCAAAATAGCGTAATACATATCTTCCATAGCCATATCCTTAAGACGCATCTTAACACGTGCAATACTCTGATCACCCGTACTCATAAACAGATCAATTGCCTCACGTGAAGGCTTAATGCGTCCCATCCGCAACAGTTGCTTCCAGGGCATAAAAATACCACGATCATAAAATGGAACACCATCACGAAGCAAAGTAAATATTATGGGATTTGCTTCCTTAAGTGACTCCCAAAAATCCGTTAGGATATAAACTTGAATATTTAATCTATTTTTAATACCCGTCATCTCACCTGCTTCAACACCCATACCAATAATGATAGAGCGAAGTTTATCTTTGAGTTCAACCCTAGTCATTTTTTTGACATCAGTATCATCAATCACAATCCACACATCAATATCTGAACTATGTGTCGCCTTTCCTTGAGTAAGTGACCCTGCAAGAACGTAACTAAGTATATATTTCTCAAATTTCTTAAGAACCATTGTTTTATGAATCTCAGAAATTTTAATAGCCGCAATCATTCCAGTATCATAAACAGGAGCAGCCATTGAAATAAGTCTATTTAAATCATACTTGGCATCATAACAATTTTGCCAAATATCAGTGAGCAGCATACTCTGACAGACTAAATCTTTGTCAACATCCTCCCCAAGTTGCTTAATGATAGTAGAAAATTTTTGATACAGCTCATCTTTCGTCATCTTCATTGAAGTAGTATCATCAACCACGACAAGAACTTGAATTTTCTCATCAGTCTTTTCATTAGGTTTCAAAGCAGGCGGAGCAGGAAGTGAACCAGACACATTCGTAATTAATGCATTATTAGGAATATACTGAACACCAGATTGCATCATACCCGACGGACCAACCTGGCTAGGAACAGCAGCAGTCCCGGGATGCATTGAAGGAATTTGCTCAGGTGGAAGAAGAGCAATACCTACAATATAATCGCCAAATTTTTCCAAAACCTTTGTTTTAAACAAATCAAGCTTTTCTTTAATAGCCTTCAACTTCTTCTCAACTTCAGGTGACAACTTTGGCATACCAGGCGGCATTGTAGAATGTAAATCAGGAACGTCACTCTTTGGTTGTACATCTTGTGCACTCAAATTTTTCTTTGCTACAATCGTCTTTGACTTAGGTTTTACCATATAATCTCCTCCATTTCCCAAAACACACAAAAAATAATCTCAACACCTGTGACAACTTTGTAATAAGTTTACTCCAGAAGATGTACAAATGTAAAAACATTTCTATTGAGGTGAGACATTTTTGACAGCACTATGACAGCACTATATAAACCCCAATCACAACTTCAAACCTATCACAAAATACCAACTAACAACCTACCACCTAATGATATACTTACTAATATCATGTACTACCAAAATATTCACTTATTAGTGATAACTAGTAGAAAGATTTAAATAGAAGAACATAAAAGTAGTACCTAAATCACACTACAAAAGAAATAGAAGATCACACTACAAAAAAATACAACAACTAAAAGAAGGATGAAACTATGGCAGTAGATGAATATCTAAATTTAAAGAAACAAGTCAAAAAAGAAGAAGATACACGCGATTATTTCTTATCAAAAGCGTGGCTTGCCGCAGTTGATACCACAGTTGATAATAATGGAATGGCCGATTTATCTAAATTTGAAGAACAAATACCACAGCAAACCGGTATTGATGCATTCTACAAATCACTTGCCGACTCAGTAAAAATCAAATTTAAATCAGCTGCTGACGATATATTTTCAATCGCTCAAATGATCCATGGTGTATGTGGAATCAGCAAAGGATATCTTACACAATATTTTAAGAGCGGACAAGTCAACCACAACAGCTTTTTCTCCAACCTTCAAGAAAATAAAGAATATGTAAATACCAGTAAAAGTCTCCGATCAATACCATATCAAGCCCTAGAAACCACAGAAAGCGGCATAAATACAATTTTAGAGTATGTCGGTATCACTGAACCAGAAAAACAAGCAAAAGTTCGTCCAAAGGTAAGCGACACACGTGCATTAGCACAAATAATTGATATATATGACGCCAACGGCGGACTTCCACCAAAAACCTTGGAAAAATTACTAG
>CAYJTE010000064.1:0-6123 GCA_964372965.1 uncultured Methanosarcinales archaeon | reverse complement strand
CTCCATCTTACACTCTCTTTCTCCATCTTACACTCTCTTTCTCCATCTTCACAACGACATTAACCAAAAGATCACACTTACTCGCAAGCAAGTCTGGAACAAAGTGACCACGGCTACTACATACACCAAAGACGAACTTTTCAACAAACCCTATATTAATATCTTTTTCAAAACCCCTTTTAACAAACATATCTAAGTGGTTCTTTTTTTCACCACAATTTTATTCTAAATTTCAAAGGAATTCAAAACAGTCAAAATAATAAGTTATTTTTATAAATAATCAGCTATTTAAACAGAAATGGAAAAAATAGTCTCAAAATTTGGCGGATCATCCGTCCTCGAATTTGAACAAATAGCTCGTATTGTTCAAAGTGACTCCGCAAGAAAATGGGTTGTACTTTCCGCACCGGGAGATTCTGATAAACAGTTTCGTGTAACTCAAATGCTCATCCGTCTGGCAAACACCACAAGAACCAACCCTCACGCCTCAGAACAGAAATCAACCGAAAGCACATCAGAACTCAAAGAGCGCATCATCACCAAATATACATCTATATTTGGTAGCAGCACAAAATCCCATGTTGAAACAGAACTTGACGAAAGACTCAACAGATTAGATCTCAATTTCAATCCCTATCTTGCCAACCTGAAAGCGTTTGGTGAAGATATGACCGCCCGTCTTGCCGCATCAGCACTTAATTACCAGTACACCAACCTAAAAAATATCATGCAAGTGCATGGCACATTTGCCGGAGCACAAGTATTGCCCTCTAGCTACGAGTTAATGAAAGAACAACTGGGGTCAGGAAATTTTGTTATACCTGGTTTTTTCGGTTACGGTCTAGATGGTCTTGTTCGCACGTTTGCCTTTGGTGGATCTGATAAAACCGGAGCAGAAATCGCAAGAGGCCTGCGAGCAGATTTATACGAGAATTTTACCGATAGCCCTGTTCGCAGTGCAGATCCTAACATTGTTCCAAACGCTAAAATAATTCCAGAAATGACTCACACAGAGTTACGTGATTTATCGTATGCAGGGTTTGGCATCTACCACAGTGAAGCAATTTCTCCACTTCTGGAAGACCATATTCCCATTCATGTGAGAAGCACCAAAGATTTCCCTGGGGAAGGAACATGGATCAGATCTGACAGAGTATCCCAAATCGATCAACCAGTTATCGGCGTTGCGTACCGTGAGGGACTCTGTGGTTTTAGTATTGCAAAAACAGGTTTAAATGACATAGTTGGTGTACTTTCTAATACCGCCTCCGCACTCAGGGACGAGGGAATTTCAGTTGAATTTCCCGCCGTAGGAATTGACGACATATCATACGTCACATCTCAAGATGGCGTAACCGGCCAAAAACTCGATCGCGTACGGAAAAAAATATTAAATGCAACCTACGGTGGTGTACTCACTTTTTATGATAACCTAGGTTGCGTTGGAATTGCCGGAAAAGGAATCGACCGCGGATCTCTAGGTGTAAGTTCAAGAGCAAATAACGCACTCCAAAAGACCCATATCTCTGTATACGCAACCTCTATGGGAATCGAGAGACGCTGCATTCTCTACGCGCTCACCATGCAACAAGGCCCAACCGCTCTAAGAGCACTCTATGATGAGTTCATAAGATAATTTTTTTATTTCTATTTTACCTACATATTCAATATTATCCCTCATAAAGTAAACTTTAAAGTCGCAACCCCCTCACTCTATCACCCCCATCAAACAGGTATATAGTTCATTAACGAAAAACTTTTAATACATAAGCATTACCCACAAAATGGGTTAGTAAGAGTGGCTTTTTCTGAGTCGTTCTAGGATAGCATAATCGTAATTGCAATAAAGAAATAACAATGAAAAGTGTTATGAAAAGAGAATTTGGGTATTAAGCCTCAACATTTTCTCAAGTACAATACCAAACAGAAAAATTGAAGAAGGAGTGTAATAAGAGATGCGAAAGAGTGTACTTCTTAGCGGGCTAACATATATGTACGGACTGTGCGGATACCCCCAAACTGCAATTTCACAGGAAATGAGTTATGGTCAGCCCAATTTATATTGTGAGCATACACCGCAGGCCAAATCCCTCGGCGAACCAACCCGTGGCAGTTTAATAAATGGCATTCCCATGAACTCAGACGAGTGCCTCGAATCAAAAACAAAAGACAATTTCGCATCAGAAGAAATGGCCAATCTTCTTTCAGACGTTTCATGTCACATGAAATATTTAACAGGCGCAAGATTGAGCATACAAGATATATCAGGACCACGTGGTGGCAGATTAAAACCACATAAAAGTCACCAAAATGGACAGGATGTCGACGTTGGACACTTTCGCATCAATAAGCACGGCTATGAAAATTCTACTGGGTACGTAACAACAAACCAAGAATCACTTGCCGTAACCTGGGAGTTCATACGATACATCGTTAATCATCCCGTAGCTGTAGAGTACATTTTTTGGAGTCCATCCAATATTCATAAATTACACAACTACGTTAAATCAAGCTGGGGCGAACAAGAGTGGGAAGAGTACAGCACAGTATTTCATCCTGAACGCAGACACAAAAAACATATGCATATAAGAATCAAAAAACCAGCTCAGAGTAAACCTAACGCAGTCGCACTAACCCCTAGATTTCTGGACGTGAAGACAAATCAACTGTAAATGTTCTCAAAACCCAGATTTTTCATAATTTTATCAACATTAAACGGTTCCAAATCCTCATATGTCTGTCCCATTCCCAAAAAGAGTATTGGTTTTTTAATAACATATGAAATCGAAATCGGAGTTCCACCCTTCTCATCAACGTCCGCTTTAGTTAAAATTACTCCATCCAGTTCAACGATTTTATTAAACTCTTTAGCTTGTTCGATACAATCATTGCCTGTAATAGATTCCCCCACAAATATCTTTAAGTGAGGCTTCGTAATTCTAATAATTTTTTCAAGTTCAGCCATCAGATTTGTATTTGAGTGAAGTCGACCAGCCGTATCAATTAGCACCACTTCAATACCATTCTTCTCCGCATACTTAATCGCATCAAACGCTACCGCTGCCGCATCAGATCCATAATCATGTTTAATGATTTTCGTATTCAACATGACTGCATGCTCTTCAAGTTGTTGAATCGCTGCCGCCCGAAAAGTATCACATGCTGCAATAACAACCTTTAAGTTATTTTTTTGTAAATAATGTGTAAGCTTCGCCACACTCGTCGTTTTTCCCGCCCCATTTATACCAAAAAACGCAATGATAAATGGTTTTTTCTGACATTGTTTAATTTGAGTTAAGAGAGGAACAGTTTCATAGGTCAAAATAGTGGTAAGTGTACATTTCAGCGTTTCAATTATTTTTCCTTCGACATCATAAGGAAGTGATCTGTCAACTAATTCCAAACAGAGATCCGATTTTATCTTTTCAATAACCTCAACAGACACATTATTCTCCAGAAGCACAAGTTCCAAATCCCAAAACAACTCTTCAAATTTTGCACGGTTAATAGTTTTAGTAGTAATACGCTGTTTAACTTTAGCGAAGAAACCTTTTTCTTTTGTTTTCTCTTCAGATTTTCCTGTTTCAGCTATTACTGTCTCCCCTTTTACTTCTTGCTCAACTTTTGTAGTTAGAACCGGTTTAGAATTTATAGGTACAACCGGTTTAATCCTAGTCTTAGAAACTGAAGAAGTTGAATTCTCAATCGTAGGTATTTCAGGTTGCGACGCTTCAAGTTTTGGAAGTATAACTCCCGTTTCAGGTTTTTTTAGCTGTAAATTTTCATCTTTTTCTTTTCTTGCAAATATCTTTGAAAAAAATCCTTTTTTCTGATTTTTTATTATTTTTTCATCGTTAAGTTCATCATGCAACTCAAGATTTTCTTGCACCACTTCAGGAGTCACTTTCGATTGTAAAGATCCCTCCACTTTTCTAGAGTTCTCAACTAATATCTCATCAGCGACATTTCCTTCATTAACTACACCCTCATCAACTATTGTTTCAACTACTTCAGCTTCTTCCTCCGTTTTTGTAGAAAAAACACCCAGTGCGTTCTTCAGTTTATCTCGTAGTTTACCGAACATGTTCTTCAACTTCCTTGTATATTCCCATAGCTTCTGATTCAAATTGTTCCAGAAGCGCTTTAGCTTCAGTAATATTTTCCGAAACTCTCTGTTGCTGTGCTAAAATCATCAGAGAAACTTCAGTAGTAGAACGCGGAACAACCGCGCCAGAGCCAACATTTACGAGAAGTAAATTATTATCTTTAAGTGCAGCCTTAAGAAAAACTCCATCAGCTATCGGAACCAGTATTTCAGATCCAATCGCAGTCCTAGAAATCTCAAGTAATGATTCTTTAGTATCCTCAATTTGTACTTGCTGCTGCAAAAGTAAATTAACATGTTCTGTCAATTTTTCAATATGTTCTTGGAGAAGTTTAAACTCCATATAACGCTCTTTAATATGATCCTTTGGTTCAACTGGTGTAGTATTCTGATTATCCATAAACATCCTATTAACATGGTGTTTTAAAAGGTTTTGGGCTTACAAAAAACACTAAACGGCACCTCACTTAAACTGGTTCCATCTACACCTTTCAGAGTGGCTCTGTAGAAAAAGTCCGCCAGTAGTCCCAAGTGACTGCAATATATCAATACCTCCAGAGCGAATGAGGGAAACTCCATCAGGTGATGAACTCAATAAAATGCTTTAAATGATTGCAACCAAACCTCTGGTTGCGACCAAAGGGAGATTTTCTACAGAGAGGTGGCAACAATGTTTTTGTATGGAAAACAAGCCTTTAAAAATTTAGGTTATTTTGTAAGCTGGTGGCAGACCTCGTTACTTTGTTGAAGCGGATTAATATTCTTCATTTAAAACCGGTCATTTTAACAAATGGGAGTTGTCAGTTTCTGTTACTCGTTTACTTGCTCATGAAGTGTTGTTTTAATGGGGTGACTCGTTACATATACAGTCACTTTTCGACATTTCCTTGCAGCACAAGAAAGGATTGTTTTAAGAAATAGACCAAGAACTCTATTTTTGACCGGAAAACAGGTAGCTTCCTGTTTTCTCATTCCATTTTGGTACATACAAGATGTACAAACAAGACAGCAATCTTTCTTGCAACCACTGGTTGAAAAAGCAAATTTTAAAATACTAGTAGTTCAAAAAGGCAACTAAGAATATAAAGTTCATCAAGTAACAACACAACAAAAATAGGAGAAAAACATGGAATTCAAGGATATTGTATACCAAAGATACGCGACTAAAAAGTTTGACGGAAAAACTGTGCCTCAAAAAAAAATGGATGAGCTATTTGAAATAATTCGCCTGGCACCATCCTCATTTAACATCCAACCATGGAAAATTAAAGTTATAACCAACAAAACAACTAAAGAAACGCTTGCGAGAGCCGCCTTGAACCAGCCACAAGTAACAACTTGTTCACATTTACTCATCTTCTGTGCAGACTCTAACATCATGGGTTGTATTGATAGAATAGAAAAAGCCATGCCCGATCTAAAAGAATACATTGAAATGATGCGTAATTTTGCAAAAGGAATGAACCCTGAGCAAAGTAAAACCTGGGCACAACGCCAACTCTACCTTGCACTTGGAAACGCCGTAAATGGGGCAAAATCGTTAGGATTTGATTCCTGTCCAATGGAAGGGTTCAACTCCGACGAATTTGCAAAAATTCTAAAATTGCCAGCAAACATCCATCCCACTGCCCTATGTGCTGTGGGATACGCAACAGACACCCCTATACCAAAATTCCGATTTCCCACATCTGAAACATTTATATAAATAAGCAATATTTTTTATTTTACCATAAATTTTCGCTTTACAGTAACTTTTTTCTTTTTAATAAATTTTTATATTCTGAAAACATCCACACCTACACTTTATCAAAAATTATAAATACCCATACAACTACTAAAAATACATGGGACGGCCATCACATCAAAGTGTAAAATATGTTATGCAACGAACCATTATTTCTGATAATATGGAAAATGTAGTAAAACGAGCTAAAGGTCATGTAACCGGAACAATAACAAAACCATGGGGATGTGATGAGTTACCCCCTGCTTGTATGTGTGATTATGCTGGTATGCTT
>CAYJTE010000063.1:0-6133 GCA_964372965.1 uncultured Methanosarcinales archaeon | reverse complement strand
CCTCACTTGCCTGACAAAAAAACAAGTATGGAGAAATAGTAGTACCTAAAATAGCCACAATATTAAAGAGATAATCCTTCGAAAACACAAATGTCGGAACAAACGTAGAAAACAGCACCTGCGACCAATCCTGTTTAACTACAAAAACAACAACAAAATATGACAACAGAGAAAACGCCAGATATTTCAAAAACCGCGCATATAATCTATACGGAACAAACACCTGAAGTAATATAGTAACCACCGTAATACCAATGAGCAACACCACAAACGGAACCCCAAACACAAGTTGCCCGGCAGACGCCATCGCCCCTAAATCTGCCCCAATATTAACAGTATTTGCAACAACCAACAAAAATACACAAAAATACAAGAGCTTTCGAGAATAATGTGATTTAATAACACCTGCAAGACCCTTCCCCGTAACTATCCCAATTTTCCCACACATTTCCTGAATCGCAGTCATAAAAGGAAAAGAAAACAACGCTGTCCAAAGTTGGCCATATCCAAAATACGCACCAGTTTGAGAATATGTAGCTATACCAGATGGATCATCATCAGATGCACCAGTAATAAACCCAGGTCCAAGACGACGGAAGAATTTCCGAAACCTAGATGTAGATTTATTGATAATACTCCTCTTTTTCACAGCAAAACAACACATTTAGTTTATATAAAGCTTACGACCATCATACTAAAGCAGATATAACCACGCCCCCCAAAACAAGAGTAAAGAACAAAAATAATAAAGCACCTGAACAAAAATACCTACAAAACATGCTACCCGAAATCACAAAGCACCTCGAACATCTTTTGAAAACAAACCAAAACACAGAATTCATAATCAACAACACGAATTACAAATATGATCAAAACCATTTTGAATTACTTAAAAAGGAAAATACGCCAAATCAAAATAGAACGGAATCACCAACACTCATATTCATTGATGGAGGTTCAGCCATCATTGCAAGTGCTGCAACCTTCTCATTAAGTTTCATTCGAATTGTAGCAGTTGAATTCAAACAACTGAAAAAAACAAATGAAGAAAAATACGAATTCTATCTACTCACAACCCCTACATTCAAAAGTGCCCGAAACAATGAACATGAAAATATCATATACGAAAGCATAATTTTCCCCCTACCACAAAAAACACTCATTCCCCTCCAAATTGACAGTGCTCATCTAAAAATTCCCTGGAACCACCCCTCAATAAAAAATGGAGTAGCAAATGGCCAACCATCCAAAATTATTGATATTACAAGACGCTTTGCTGAGCTCACCCTCGCAGCCAAGGTTGGAACAAACAGCCCTACTCCAAACCAAAAATATCAACAAAAAATCATCATTATAGATGGAGCTATTGATGCAATATATCCAAATGAACAACACTACCTAGAAAAATTGGCTCAATCAACATGTGCAATTGCCAAATCAAGTTCACTTCTCACAACCACTGGCAACTCGCCAAATTATGTCCTCTTAAAAAACGGACCACAAGAACCATGGATATACTCACTAAGTGACAAAAACCACTTTGTAAAATTGCACAGAAGCTCAAAGCACATACTCAGATTCCAAGGAAAAAAAGAGTACGCAGCCAACCTACTCGAACATGCCAGTGATGCAATATTTCCCGGATATCCCTATGGATTAATATACACTGACCGAATAGCTCGAATTTCAACTGAAGAAAAAAAGAGACTCACACTAAGATTTTGTAGTGACAAAAATACTAAACAAATTCGTGAACTTTTAGGGATACAAGATGCACATAGCATATTAGACAACATTGGATAAAAATAAAAAAGTTTAAGTAAAATACTAATGGAACAAACATATTGAATATCATCCCATCAATATCATTTATCCCACCAATAACATTTATCCCATCAATAACATTTATCCCATCAATAACATTTATCCCTCCAATAACATTTATCCCATCAATATCATATATCCCATCAATATCATATATCCCATCAATATCATATATCCCACCAATAACATTTATCCCATCAATATCATATATCCCACCAATAACAGTTATTATCATATGGGAACCATACATTAAAAAAGAACAAACCACCCAGAACCACGCACCATGTACCCAGAGCAAGACACCCCATTTGAAATCCTTGAACTATGGAAACCAACAACAACTGTGTATCCTCCTGAATATTTCGTGGAGAAAAACCACCCCGAGTCTGCCCTATTTAACTATCTCTATCATAAAACCCAAGAGATGTATAGCTCACTTCCCAAAAGAAAAAATGGAGAAGATCCATTCATCCACCCAATTAATATCATCATTTTTCTAAAAAAGGCAGGGATACAAAACGCCACCACACTTTGTGTCGGGCTACTTCATGACTACATTGAAGAATCTGTTGACCTATATAAAATAAAAGAAAAAGTAGAAGAAAATGAAGAAGGAATAACCCAGCTAGATAAATACGAACTCCTAGTAGCAGACAAACTCGAAACTGACCTAAAACAATTTTGCATAAAAAATAACTGCAATCAAAATAAACTCAGAACTATAATTGACACAACCAAACTTCTCACCAGACACAAACGAGACTATTACTATTCCTCCATTTCCGGAATATTTGAACATGAGCAAGAAGAAATACGCGAGATAGCTATCCAAGTAAAAATCGCCGACAGAACCCACAACATCTTATGCATCGAAGGATTTACTGAACAAGCACGCCTCTTCCAATGCTTCAAAAACTTGTTTATACTCAACAACACCAAAAAATATATCGCCGAAAAAACAAAACAACCAAATTCACAAGCACACTTAAATTATTCATTCGAACCAGCAAAAACTGAAAGATTATTCAACAAATGTGCCAAGGCAACGTACTGCGCATTTTTAACTATTGCGCATCTAGTAAGAACCAAAGGAATATCTGACATCACCCCTATGCTTCAACTTGCCTTCAAAAAATACGCCCTTGAACAAGGCGGTCTATGGGCAATAACTGAAGTGAACAAAGACAACAACCATTTAACAAGACTCTACCAAGGCATCATACGCAAATGGGATGCAAGATTACTTCATGAATGGGAAATATTTGAACAGCGAAAACAAGAAGAAAGAGTATTTACTAGACAATTCTTTGAATCAAAAAACTACACTGAAGAACAAATAACCGCCATAATTGATTACAAAGACGCATACTCCCTAAAAGAAGTTATAGCGTATCTTCTCTATAATAAAAAATATATTATACCTCAATTTCTCAGTTCTGAACTGGACAAAACCGGGAGAATAATAGCCACCCCCCTTTAAATTACACAACCATAGTAATAAGATCAAACAAGTTGGTGAAAAAAAGATGAAAAGAAAAAATAGAATTATCGTCTTGCTGCTCCCGCACCTGCTCCTGGACGCGGAGTAGGAGCTGGTCCTCCCGGTGCAGGCGATCCACCTGGTGCAGCGCCTCCACCAGCCCCACCTGAACGACATTGACACGGTTCATTATTAGGACACTGACGCACTTCACACTGTGGATCAGCACTAATTGACGCACGAAGTCCACCCGCACCAATTCCATTACAGCAGTTCTGATTCAACGCGGGATTACCACGATGAGGTGCATTGCCTCCTCCAACGGATCCGCCGTCACCACCACCTCTTCCTCCTCCCACCACAACATCAACGCCATAACTAACAACATTGCCCGTAATGGCATTCGCACTAATACCCATACCTGCCGCACACTGCACTTCAGCACATATATCAGAACCAATTGGCAAACGAGGACACATACCTGCCGATCCACCACCCTGCCCTTGTTCACCAGGATCCACACGACCTGGTTGTCTACCGGGATTTCGTCGCGCACCAAGACCCGCCGCATTACGATTATTATCAGCTCGATTCAATGCAGACGCCCCACCAGCAGTACAACCAGCTGCAATAGCTTGTTCATTTGCACCACTGCAACTTCCCGAACATGATTCAGGATCAGCGCAAGCTGACGCACCCTTTGCTTTTTTAGCAGGTTTTTTAGGAGTATCGAGAGGACCAGTGCTTTGGGGACCTCTTATCACACATTCACCAGTAGTACATCGCACAGGTTGACCCTCTCTACCAAAAAGAAGTTCCGAAGTAACACGACCCGGACCAACACGTCCATCACCCTGAGCTTCCCGCTCCTGCCGTACTCCTCCGGTGTATTGACCCTCGGCATTATAGTTCTTTACTTCAACAGAAACAGATAGTCCACTACCCAAATCACGAGGTCTAGAAACGGTAGCTTCTGTTGTTCCCACCCTATTACCATTCTCATCAAACAGACCTTCACTCACTGGAGTTTCCCGTGGAATATCACCCTTGTTTGCAGCCTCAGCATTATCTGCAGCAGCATCACGCGCATCATTATAAGTATTACCCGTAGTTTCTCGAGGTTCATCACTACTCAACCCACATCCGCCACCTAACGGATTACCGCGCAATTGCCAGCCAGCACCGCCAGGACTAGCATCCATATTTGCAGATGACCCAGCAGCATCTAACGCTGCTCCACATTCCATAAATCCTGCACGCTGTCGTTGATCAGCACCAACTCGTTCTTCAGGAAAAAGAGGACCAGAACTACACGCGCCAGCATCATCGCCAATATACCCAGCAACATTATTACTGGCAGTCCCCATTTGACCACAAAATTGTTCTACCAAAGAACCTTCCTCTGCACCAGCATTCCCCCACGAACCAAGAGCATCAGCACCACCACCAAAAGAATTACCAGCACCTCCTCGATCAAATCCAGCTTTTCCCTGCGCACCACCAACTTTGCCAGCACCGCCCGCAAGATCCATACCTCCACCTAAACCACCCGAACACGGAGTACGACAGGCATACCCATCTTCAGCAGCAGCACCTGCCCGTCCAAGAGTTTTAGGACCATCAGCAACCATTGCAGCAAAGCCGCAATGACCATCACCCAATAACCCTGGACGCAGCGAATCTAAAAATGTTGTTGCAGATGCACAGTTTGTCGTAACACCTTCTGTACAAAATCGCATGCCAACCAACGTCCCCGAAGCTCTATTTACAACCATAAACCTATCCATCGCCCAACCCTTCTCAACAACCGTACGTCTCAATAATTCTTTATTATCACGAAACACTTGATACAAACCAGAATTTTGACCCCGATGTTTATCAACATCATACACAATCAAATAAGCGGGAGTCATCATATTCAAAAACATGCCTTTCGCCTGTGCATCATACTCGCATCGAGTTAATCGAGCAAACACCGCTTGTGTTGCATCACGTAAAGCTGCACTTAATTTAGCCGTTTGCCGTTCTGATAAACACGCCGACTGACGCGCAATTTTTTGCAGTGGTACAAATCCAGGCGCATCAACACCATTCTCTGCCTGATTACGAGTAACTTCCTCAGCATACTTCACAAATAATCTATCTCTAATAATATCCTCATCAGAACATGATGCAGGCATATCGGACATCTCTGTACGAAGCGTCGCACCTAAAATCCGTTCTAATTCAAATTGAACAGTGTGCGCCCCAACCAAAAGCGTATCAGAAATTAATATATTTTCATTCAATTCACCCGGTCGCAGGCAAACATCACGCCAGGCAGTATCAAGTTCTGCTCTGCGTTGTTCAAGTGCACCCTGAGCTAATCTATCCAGCTGAGCTAGAGCCCCAGAACGTTTTATTTTAACACTTTGACGGCGTTCCTGAACATTTACCGCAGCCGCAACCACAGCCCCAGCATCAGCTCGAACACCAACATTATCAACATGGGCTGCACCACCTCTTCGAGCCCCAGCACGTGCTTGAGCCTGCCCAACTAATGGACCAGTTCGTTCTTGATCTGCTTGTGCAATAATAGATTCCAACTCCTCATTAGACAGTGTTTCCATAGTACTCTCTAACTGTGCCACCTCAACAGCTGAATAAGAAGATAAACTCAGAAAATCAGAATTATAAAAATTTCCAACAATAACCAACACCAATAAAACACCCAAAACACCAACAAAAATAGAACCTTTCGTCAACTTAGCAGAATTCAACTTAGCAGATCTAACCAACACAACCACCTCAACATAACACAACATAGCCACTTGGATATAAATATCTTTC
>CAYJTE010000062.1:0-6136 GCA_964372965.1 uncultured Methanosarcinales archaeon | reverse complement strand
TCCTCTTTGGTTGAGTGTGGATGCGGTATTAAGAAGTCGTCCAGTCATACTTTCCATGTAGAAGCGCCAAATATTATGTGTACTGTTTGGGTGGTTAGGGGTATCAAGTTTGGTAAGGTAAAATCGGTTATTTTCTTGTAATGAGAGGGTACTGTTTCCAACATAGATGATTTCTGCGTACTCACGTTCGATAGATCCAAACTCTGGGAAAAAACCCAGAAAACGGTATTTTTCGGTGTATGTTTCAATTCCGGTGGTATTTTCTTCAGTTACTTTGTAGACTATACCTTCAGCGCCTTGTCCAATTTGTTCTTTGGTTTTGGGATAGATGCTAGGAGATGGTGGATTGAAATTTATTTTCGGCGGGTTCATTTTGGTGTGATGAAGTTAATACTTTATAATGGTGTGTCCTTTGTTTTTATCTGCTGTTTGTGGAAAAAGCAAATTTTATTATGTTTATCCACTTTTTACCAGATAGTTGTTTGTGTGGGTTTTGCGTGTTTGAGGATTTTTTGTATGTCGGCGAATGTTTTTTCTGCTTTTTGTTTGTATACGGTGAGAGATGGTTGATGGCCTTCTGTTATAGGTCTTGCGAGAGCTTTTATAGTGGCCGTGTTTTTTGTTTTGTGGGTGTATTCAGTTCCTGCAGCGAGAATGAGTGGTAGTGATGGAGGATAAGGATGTATTATTTTTTCATGAAGTTCTTGGAGGTAGGGATAGGCAAAGCAAGTTATTGTTTTTTGTAGTATTTGTGTTAATTCCTTTTTGCATTCCGGTGAGAAATGGTCATGTATACGATGTGTTAAGAGGAGGAATGCTTTTTTTGTTTCATCAGGCGAAGTTGAGTTTGCGAGAACATTTGCAAATTCATTTCGATAGAAGCTTCTGGTTTTTGTTGTGATATAATAGTCTTGGATTGGTTTTTCCCCCATTTCAAATTTTTGTATTTCTAGGGTTAGGTGGTGTTTTATTTCTTCATAGGGGGTGAGGTTGAAGAATTGATCAATGATGTTTTGAAGTGTATTTTTTTCGAAGGTACTCTTTGTGTGAAAGGAGGTATTAATGCCTTGATAGATCCGTTGGTTTATGTGGTGGGAGATTATTTTTGGATCTGCTACAAATCGTCCGGGTGATACTGAAAGTACTGGCCCACGTCCTATAAAACAACCGTGTGAATTTTCTTCGAGCGTTTTTATATTGATTGGTTCAGATACAATGTATATTAATGGGCTGGAGTTGAGGTAGGTGTAGGTGTGCAGTTGTGAGCGTATACTATCAATATTTTTTTGGAGGCGGTACATGAACTTTAATGCGGTTAATGGTTTTAATCCGTAGCGTTTACTTATTCGTCTGAGTGATGCTGGCACTTCTTTTATGTCTATGCTGTTTATTATTTTAGTGCTTTGCTCGAAGATTGGTCTGAATAATTCTTGAAGGAGGTGTATATAATCAAGGCGTTCAATTGGGTCTTTGGTGTTTGCTATTTCTTGGTATATAGGCTGATCTTTGAGAAATTCTTCTGCTGCGCTCACGAAGGGGGTAAGGGTGAAAATAGATGATTGCGGATGAAATCCAGGCTGGAATTTGAGTTTTTGTGGATTTTTTGATTTATCTGCTGCTTGATTTGGAATTTGTATGAGGAGGTTATGTACATATTCTTTGGCTGGGATGTTTCTTTTTAGTGGAGGAAGGTTTTTTTGTGAGGGGTAGCCTTTTACATAGAAATGTCGACGCTCATAGTGATCATTTACAATGGTTGGCAGTGATGTGGCACAGATGGTGTCGGGGTCGCGCCCAAATAGGAGGCTCATGTGTGCGATTCGCCGTTGAAGTTGTAATGCGAGACTTTGTGCGTGAATTCCGTCGTATATGCAATAATTTGCGAGTGTTTCGAACGTTTGGATGTTGCCTTTTTTCGCTTCATGTAGAAGTTGTTCTTGTATATTGTAGTCAATACTTTTTTCGAACCCAGTCATTGTTTCAAGTTTGGCGTTTTTAAATAGTGATAGATGGTTTTTGGCGTATTTGTAGGTATCAATTGTGAACCTCCCTTGGGTTATGGTTTTTCCTAGACCTTGGACTGATTTGATTACTGGTTTTCTTCCTTGCGACCCAGGAAAATAACTTTTAGTAATATTTCTGATTTTTATTTGGTCAAATGACATGATATTATGTCCAAAAATCCAGAGTGGATCGTCGGTTCGAATTAGTTCAGTTATGAGTTCTCCTAGTTCTGGTTGTGTTTTGAAACGCACAAGAGAGATGTGTTGTAGGTTGGGTTCGCTGGTATGTGGGATGTTGAATGGTAAATTATGCAGGAGTAATTTATGTGTGGGTGATAAGTAGATCACCATAAAGATTTGGTCTTTGCCATCTTGCCAACCTTCGAGTTCTATGTCAAGAGTTACATGGGTGTCGTTTAGAAGTGTTTCGAGCGCTGGTTTTGGGTGCTGGATGTATTTATTTGGTGGATTTTGGATTTGGTTTTGGATGGTTGAGGGGTCGTTCACAGTAGTTAATAGCGGGTAGAGGTATCGTAAGTAAGTACTTGGCGAATATTCTAGGTGGCGGTGGTGGTAGGGTTTATGATTGGTGACAAATGGGGGTGGAAGAAGATGTTTTGCTTCTTTTGGGCCGTCTATAGTGAGGATGTAACTTTGGTGGTAGTATTTTTTTTGGAGATGTAGACTGGAATTTGTTAGTATTTGTCTTATTATTTTTTCAGTTGTTTCGATTGTGGAGTTTATTGTTTCTTCTTTTTGGGGGGTTGTAAAAAAACGATGAGGTATATTTGCAAGAAGGGTGTATAGTTCGCCCCTTTGATGTGTGTGATCATACTCACGCAGGGTTATTATTGTTTGATCACCAGTTTGTGGGTGTGTTGGTCGAATACTTGTTATGTACCATGATTGCATGTGTTTTGGTTAGATTGTTCAATTAAAATAGATATAGTTTTGGGAAACTATGTTTCAGAGGGCGTGGGGAAAATGTCGTTATCCCTTAAAAGTTATAACTTGTTCACAAAGCTTATATATAAGTTGTCTTTTATGAGTAGTTAACACCTCAAAACCACCTCTTTTCCTCAGCATTCTGGTTTCTAGTTTGCTGGGGTTTTTTTATCATTGTTCTTCTTGCGAGAGTTCTTTTTGGATGTATTTGTAACAGAGGTTTTTTCTTTATTCTAAGCTTGTTTTTAGATTTATTTCTAAAATTAGGCCCTTTTTTGACCTTTTATCACTTTTATACCGACACATTTATATAGAATAGGGTTTATTTCTGAGGATGGCCCGACACAGAGAGTACCTGTGGGAGCATATGGCATAGTCCTAGCCATGAACGCAGGGGTTAGTGGTGCGGGCTTCATTTCCCAAATTGATATTAATTTGGATCTCAAAAAATAGATTATAGTAAAGGGCGTACGTGTTTATGCTAAAACCTGCGTCTTTTATGTATAGTGACTGACTTTATTGATTTAATGTGGGTTAGTCATTGTATATTCATTGCTATCATTTCATGTTGTTGTTTCAGTGTAGTGTGCGAGACGATAGTATAGCTAGGTCTGTTTTCTTGAGAAATATGTCTACGTTCATTTGTGGGGGTATGTTACGTTTGAAATTTAAGAGAAAGTAAGAGGCAATTGTCCAAATTGTTTTTGCTTTCTGGAACATTAGGGGCAGTGATTTGTTTGAGTATTTTGTCCTTATAGGAAATAATCAAATTTGAATATTAATAGCGAGCTTATACTCGAGGAGGATTTTATGGCAAAGATTAGCCCTGTTGCGGCAAAGTATATTGTACATTCTACTATCACTATTGATGGTATTGTTGATCGACCAGATGTTATTGGTGCGATTTTTGGTCAGACTGAGGGATTACTTGGTGCAGATTTAGAACTTCGTGAGTTGCAGAGGAGCGGTCGTATTGGCCGTATTGAAGTTAATATGAATACTATTTCTGGTAAAACATCTGGTGAAATTATTATCCCCAGTTCACTTGATAAGACAGAGACGGCTATTGTGGCTGCGGCTCTTGAGATTATTCAACGTATTGGTCCATGTAATGCGAAAATTGAAGTTCATAAGATTGAAGATGTTAGAACATTGAAACGACAATTTGTTATTGAAAGAGCGAAAGAGCTTCTTCGAGAACTTACAGAAGAAACGCTTCCTGATTCCCAGGAACTTTCTGATGAAGTTTCTCAGTCTGTTCGTATGATGGAAGTTTGCGAATATGGTAAGGAAAAACTTGCGGCTGGCCCATCTATTGATGATAATGATGAGCTTATTTTAGTTGAGGGAAGGGCTGATGTTCTTAATTTACTTAAACATGGATTCAAAAATGCTATTGCGATGAATGGGACATCTGCTCCACAAACTATTCGGGATCTTAGTCGAAGGAAAACTATCACTGTTTTTGTTGATGGTGATCGTGGTGGAGATTTGATTGTGCGTGAACTTTTGGCGAATGCTGAAATTGATTTCGTTACGAAGGCTCCTGATGGGAAAGAAGTTGAAGAACTTGCCAAAAAGGAGATCCATAAGAGTTTGCGATCTCGTATTACTGCTGAGCAAGCTAAGATGGATCTTGGTATTGATGAGCATGGTCAACTTAAAGATCAAGAAGAGACTCTTCGTCATCAACCTTTTAAGACTAAACAGCAGCAAGGGACTTCGCTTGCGGCTGCTGTTAATGCATCTTCTAACAGCTTGAATGCTTCATCTGGTGCTGTTCGAGGCCGATTGAGTGATTCGGGTATGCAACAAGGAGGCAAACCTTCGTCTTCTCATGCTGTGAGTACGCAGGTGAATAGCCATGTTCCTGCTGGTAGTTCTTTACGTGGTGGTGCTCCTATGATTCCAAATGGGGCAAGTAGACCACGCGAGTTAGTGAAAGAAATGCCAGTTAAAAAAACAGGGTTGGCTGATGAAAAAAAGATTTTTAAAGAAACTCTGGAAAATTTATTCGGCACTCGTGGTGCTTGTATATTTGATGCTAAGTTGTCTATTTTGGGGAAAGTTCCGCTCTCTGAGTTACCTTCTACTATTAAAAGTTTGAATGGTGGTGTGTACGCTATTGCTCTTGATGGTGTTATTGAACCAGAACTGGTAAAATTGGCCGAGAAGATTAATGTATCATACTTAATTGGATCAAGTTCAAAGCATAAAGAGTCAACTAAGGTTCAGATTTTGACAGAAGATAAGTTGTAGATATTGGGTTGATTTTTTTTTGTTTTATTATTTTTCTATGATTTGTATTTCTTATGGATGTTTCTTTTAATTGGTAATGGGGTGAGAAAAGTCTTTTTTTAAAAATTAAAAGAAAGAAAAAAATTATTGAGTTCTAATTAAGTCTGCTCTTACAGAGGATGTCAAAATTTATTCCATACATTCCACCTACGAAGTCCTGTTGTAGAATATTTCTGAATATTAGTTTAGTACCATCTGCTAAAGTATGGCTTTCTCCGATTGCTAAATTAAATTGTTCACCATCCATCCAGAATTGCCATTGGGTTTGTAATGTTACGGGCGTTACATAACTATTGGCCAAATCGGTTGCTCTAATTTGATATCTTTTAGCACATGCCTTATCCAGGTTGAAGGAGAATTTTCTTATTCCTCCAGCATATCCTTGAAATAGACCCTCTTGAAGCAAGACCCGAATTCCAGTAGTAGGTGAAATGAATACATATCCAGTAGGAAGAGATAAAGTATCTTGCTCGCCGTTAATTGAGAAACTCATTTGGAATTCATTTGGTGCTTGTGGAGTATCTATGGCTGCAGTTATTTCATAATATTTTAATTCAGCAGGACATGTGGGGCATTTTGGTAGAATGATTTGTTGTTTTGCTTTTACTGCTTGGCCTGCGAATGCAGAATCATCTGATACCTCTAAGGATGTTGGTTGTGTTTTCATTACAATAAATGCAATTGCAATGATTGCAACGACTGCAAAAATTCCAATTATCCATTTTGAGTTGTTATTATTGGGTTGCTCTTTTTTGGATTTAACTTTTGATTTTGGCATAAGTATGCACCTCTTTTTAGTATAATTACGGGAAGTTGGTTTAAAATATTTAATTAACACCACAAGGAATAAATTTGAATTAGGAGGTTAGATTTAGCTATTAAAGAATAGT
>CAYJTE010000061.1:0-6230 GCA_964372965.1 uncultured Methanosarcinales archaeon | reverse complement strand
CTGTAGAAGTAGAGATGATAAAAAGTAGAGATGATAAAAAACAGAAATACTATGCTTCGAGATTTTACACCGAGATTGTACCAACAAACTATCTTTGGGGTGGCAGCGCAATATAATACGCTTGTTGTTTTACCAACGGGTATGGGAAAAACGGGTCTTGCGCTGCTGTGTGTGGCGCATCGGTTGCAAAAATATCTACATTCTAAAATATTGATGCTGGCACCAACAAAACCGCTGTGTGAACAACATGTGGAGACGTTCCGTAGGCATTTGGATGTTGATGAATCTTTAGTGGTACTGTTTACGGGTTCTGTTAGTCCAACAAAACGGGCGGCGCTGTGGAAGACGGCTAGGATCATTGTGAGTACGCCACAAGGTCTGGAAAATGATATTATTAATGAGCGGATTTCGTTTGCGGAAGTTAGTTTACTTATTTTTGATGAAGCGCATCATGGAGTGGGGCAGTATGCATATGTGTGGATTGCGCAAAAATATTTGGAACTCTCTCGAAATCCGAGAGTGCTGGCTCTTACGGCATCTCCGGGATCAGATATGGAAACTATTTCTACTGTTTGCACAAATTTGGGGATCGAGAAAGTGGAGGTCCGCACTGAAAAAGATCATGATGTAGTACCGTATGTTCAGCAGGTTGATTTGGAGTATGTGAGCGTGGATTTTCCGGCTGAATTCAAGGATATTCAAAAATTACTGATTGAAGTTAGGAGAAGGAAGTTAGGGGAACTTGTTGCTAATGGTTTTTGTCGTAACGTGGATATGAATAAAGGCGAGTTGCTGGGGCTGCAAGGAGAGCTACAACAGAAAATTGCATCTGAGGGGTTGAGTATAGAGGGGTTGCGTGGGATTTCAGTTCTTGCGGAAGCGCTGAAAGTTGAACATGGTATTGAGTTACTTGAGACGCAAGGGATTACACAGTTGCAGAGCTATGTTGATTCTATGGTGGTGGAGGCGCGGACAAGTAAGGTTAAGGCAACAAAAAATTTGGTGTTAGATTCTGGATTTGTAGATGCGGTTTCTCGAATACATGCAACGGTTTCGAAAAATGTGTTGCATCCTAAACTGGAGCGATTGGTGTTTGAATTGAAAGGGGGAGAAGGAAAGGCCATTGTGTTTACACAGTTTCGGAATAGTGCGGAAATTATTGTTGAACGGTTGAATAAGGAGGGGATCTCTAACCATATTTTTGTGGGGCAGGCAAAAAAGAATGGCCTTGGATTTTCACAAAAACAGCAAAGAGAAATTTTGGATACATTTCGTTTGGGAGGATTTCGGGTTCTGGTGGCAACGTCGGTTGCGGAAGAAGGTCTTGATATTCCTAAAGTAGATCTAGTATTATTTTATGAACCAATTCCATCGGCGATTCGCGCAATTCAGCGTCGAGGGCGGACAGGTCGACTGGAGAAGGGGGAGGTTAAAGTACTGGTTACGAAAGGGACGCGTGATGAAGCGTACCGGTGGACGGCACACCACAAAGAGAGGCGGATGCATACTCAACTGGAGACGCTTCGTAAGAATTTTTCTGATGTAGATGTTGTTAGAGAAACTAGAGTTATAGGTAGGGAGGGTATACATTTGAGGAAGGAAAATAGAACTCTTGGAGAGTTTGGGTCTCCTGATTCTATTTGTAATGAAGGCGGAACTGGCAGGTATGAGGGAGAAGATAGAAAGGGGGGAGATGTTGAGGAGTATACAGAGAAAATCAAAAATGAGAGGGATGTTCTTATTTTAGCTGATCATCGCGAGAAGAATAATACTGTTGCAAAGGAGCTGATGGTTCTTGGAGCTACAGTTCGTACGGTGCAACTTGAGAGGGCAGATTATGTTTTATCGGGGGTGGTTGGGGTTGAGATGAAGAAAGTTGCTGATTTTGTTGATTCTATTTTGGATGGACGGTTACTTGAACAGTTGCTGGAGTTGAGGAAAGGATTTGCTAAAGTAATTCTTATTGTAGAAGGTACGGAAAATGTGTATACACAACGTAACGTGCATCCAAATGCAATTCGAGGGATGATGGCAACAATTGCGGTTGATTTTCATATTCCTATTATGTGGAGCCGTGATGCTGCGGATACGGCAGCGATATTGTTTTTGATTGCGAAGCGGGAACAAGGCCACAGTAAAGAGTTGACTACAGTTGATAAAAAGGGGCATGGATTCCTTGATCAACAGGAGAGGTTTGTGGCGGGTCTTCCGGGAGTAGGATTATTTGGTGCACGTAAGTTACTTAGTTCTTTGGGGTCGGTTTCTTCTGTGGTGAATGCTTCTGCTTTAGAATTAGAAAAAATTGATGGTGTAGGACCTAAAACGGCTGCCCGGTTACGGGAGTTTTTTGATGGTAAGTATTTGAAGAAAGAGAAGTGATGGAGTTAAGTTATAGTTTATTTTTTATTCTTTATTTGTGAAGAGCCACCCTTTTACATTATATAGATTCTGAAAACCGAGATCCTCCATTAGCTCGCAGGCGGATTTACTTCTTCCTCCGACTTTGCAGTGAACCAAATAAATCTTTTTTCTATCAAGATTGTTGATCTGATTGGCGAAATCATAGTTATGGATATCAAGATTTAATGACCCAGGGATACATTCTGCCTCGTGTTCGGGGGGGGTGCGTACATCTATGATGATGAAATGAGGATCGCCTTGGTGTTTTTTGATGAGTTCTTTTGCTTCTTGTGGATTAATTGGGGTGGTCATTTTTAACTTTGTGGCGATTTTATGATGAATGAGAACTATGCCTTTTTTGATGGATTATTATGATTCGCGGGAGTTTGTTTCATTTTGCCAGTCTGCCATTGTCGTAGTATAAAACGGGCAGTTGCTTCGAGATCAGGTTCGCCACCTCGGCCAAGTTTATGAATTTTTCTTGCGATCCGCTCAAGAATTTTTTCGGGGTTTTTGCCAGTTATGTCATACTGTTTAAGAATCATTTCTAGATGCTCTTTGATTAATTCAAGTGCTGGAATTTCGGGTTCTTTTAATTTGGCATAGTCGATTGCACCTGTTCGAGCGTATTTGGATTCGTCTTTTTGTTTATTGGGAAAAACACCAGGAGTATCAATTAATATTATTTTGCTGTCTACTCTTACTTTTTGCATTCCTTTGGTGAAACCACTCTCGGTGCTGGTTCTGGCTGAGCCCCTGCCGGAGAGAGCGTTAATTAATGATGATTTTCCAACGTTGGGGTATCCTACAATTCCAACGGTTACCGCCTTGCCATGAGAGATTTCAAGAATCTTCCGTTTGAGTATGGTTGTTCCAAGCCGTTCAATGGAGGAGATAAATACAGAGGGTTTCAAATCTTTGGCTTTTTCTTTGACTTCATTTAAAGGTAGAAGATCACATTTGGTGATTACGTAGAGAAGGTTCTTGTTCAAGTTTATGATCTTTTTTTCGAGCTCTTCATTTCTGGTCTCTTCAATCATCCTGGCATCAACTACCATTAAGATGAGGTCTGCGTCTTCAAGTACTTTATTTACATGTCTCCAATAATTAGCCATTACTAGTAATATGTGAGGGTGATTATAAAAGGGTATCTGAGGGTGATTATAAAGGGATGTGGGATGGTTCTTTGTGAGAATAATTGCTTTTTGGGGAAAAATCAGGGATTATTACACACCAGATGCTTTTGCGCGTTTGGCGATGGATTCTTGATGGTTTATTTCATGTTCGATTTCTTGGCTCAAGCGATGGATTTCACGAATGATATGTGCATCTGGATGGTCTGGTGCGAGGCTGATTGTTTGTTGCAACTTTTTTATTTCAAGAAGTTCTTCAGTTATTGATTCTTTGAATTCAGGAAGTAAGCTTCCTAGATTTTTGCCTTCTTTTAGTTCAAACATGATGCTGTAATTAAACCTGCTCAGAAAAATATTAATGCGGGCGGCAAGTCCACGGATGCCATCATGATCAGAGCTCTCGGCGGTGTTTAATATTTGGATTAAGTCTTCAACTTTGGTTGCAATGACATCGTATGTGCCTTTTAGATGGTGAATGTAGGTATAAAGAACGTCGGCCATGGGTATCACGTTTGAGGGATATTATCTTTTTGTTTGAGATTTTTTGTTTGTAAAGGTATGATTAAAGGTTTATTTAGTTTTTGATACTGAACATTGGATACTGAAGGTAGGTTAGGCTTCTTTTCCAAGGATGTCAGCAGTACTCGCTCCTAATACTGCAAGGAGTAAAGTTGTTGCAATGGATTTGTAAATAAACTCAAAATGGCTGGTTATGTTGATGAATCCAAAAAGGAAGAGAGTACCTGCAACTACTATTAATGAGACAAGGTAGACCACGGCAACTCGAGCAGGGATGAATCTGAATATACGTATCTCTTTGACTTTTCGAAATCCTGAATAATACATAAACAAAAACGCTACCACAAATGAAAGAGTATACAGGAGAGTGGCTCTACCAAAGGTTATTTTTTCGGCTAACTCGACTCCGTAAAAAAATGCAAAATGGCCGACTGTCCCAATTAGGGCGCCGATGGTTGACCTGACAATATCAGCTCGAGTGATTTTTTTTAAAGGATGGGAGGAGGTATCTTTTTTGATTTCAGCTTTTAGTTCTTCAAGTTCTTGGAGTTCTCTTAGTCTAATTGATTCGATTTTCTTTTCTTCTTTTAGAAGAGTAGTATTCAGAGTTGAACGAGAGGGAGTTTTGGTGGAAGATAAGGAGGGGTTGGGATTTGAAAATGATTTTTGTCCTTTTTGGTGTAGATTTCTTTGTTGAGACATGCTTAGAGCTTGTTTTGAGGCTATAAAAGATTTGCGGGGAGGGGGATTATCTGTTTTTTAGTACAGAAGGTTTTTAATGAGGGGTTGGTAGGTGGGTATATGAATGTTGTTATTATTGGTGCTGGTCCAGTTGGCTGTTATGTTGGATATCTGCTGGCACGGGGTGGACTTAAAGTTACAATTTATGAAAATCATGCAAAAATAGGTGTCCCTATTCAATGTACGGGACTTTTGACACATGATTTTGATATGCTGGGAATTCCGAAGGATGCCTTTCTGGTTAATACGCTTACTAGAATTGATGTGTTCTCACCACATGCGCAAGCGCATATCCCGCAAAAGGAGTATTTAGTATGTCGAACTAAATTTGATAATTATTTCGCTGATTTGGCACAAGAGGCAGGTGCTACTATTTTGGTCTCGCACTCGTTTGATCGTAAAGAGGGGGATCAACTTATTATTTCTCGCTCTGTTGAAGGAGATGAGATATCAGTACGAGCAGACATTGTGATTGCGGCGGATGGTCCGTTATCTCCAACAGCAAAAGCATATGGATTTTTTGATCTGGAAAGGATTAATTATTATGGGGTTCAGGCAGTGGTGGCTGGGGTGTTTGATTCACACGCATTACAAGCATACTTTGGTGTGAAGGTGTGTCCTGGTCTTTTTGTATGGGTTGTTCCGGAATCTACGTCCCAGGCGCGAGTGGGTCTTGCGTGTATGAAGGATAGTAGATTGTATTTTGAGCAGTTTATGAAAGAAAAGAGTTTTACTGCTGTGGAAATGCAGGCAGGGATTATTCCGATATATAGTCCTCGACAGAAATTGGTCTTGGGTAACTGTTATGTGGTTGGTGATGCAGCAGGGTTTGTGAAAGCAACGACTCTTGGGGGGTTGATTCCTGGTCTTCGACAAGCGCAAATTTTGGCCTCATGTTTACTGGAAGGTGGAGATTATGAACAAAAGGTTAAGGGGTTGCGCCGAGAGTTGAAAATGCATTTGCGAATGCATCAAATGTTTGAGAAATTTACGGATTTGGATTGGGACAGATTAGTTGGATATATTGGGCAGAAGCGGATACAGAACATTTTGAGTCAACATACGCGGGAAAATCCGTTTCCGATACTTGTAAAATCACTGCTTAGAGAACCGCGGTTTATGTATTTTGCAAAGTTTTTGCGGTGAATTATTATTGTGAAAATTAGCCAGATCTCATTTTTGGATGAGATAACACGAGGGATAATATTATCGGCTCTGTAGAAAAAGTCCGCCAGAGGCCTAAAGCGACCTTCTCTTTGAGAATCCATCGGGCGCGTTATGCGGGGTCGCCCCCTACGGGTGCATAGCGCCTTCGATTGAAAATAGGAGGAAGGTCGAGCCTTCTGGCGGTCTCAACGAGATTTTCTACAGAGCCAATATTATGATGCTGGGTCATAATGCTGGCCTTTTGCGATTTCTCGAGGTTAAACTTATATT
>CAYJTE010000060.1:0-6247 GCA_964372965.1 uncultured Methanosarcinales archaeon | reverse complement strand
AACTCGAAGAACGTGGGTATAATAAAACTCAAATTCTCACCTTATGGGAGCTCATCAAACCAAACATTCAGTTAAACGAACTTGCAAAAAAAATAACCGCCGAAAAAGGAAAACAAGGTATCAACGAGTTAACAGAAGTCATAACCAACCTCCAAAACCTCAAGATAACGAACCTCATATTTGACGTATCTCTGGCAAGAGGTCAAGCCTACTACACTGGAACTGTTATAGAAGCATACCTAAGAGACCCAAAAGAAAATGAACCAAAAGGATCTCTAGCTGGTGGCGGCAGGTACGATAATATGGTAGGCAAATTCGCAGGGGGCGGACGAGAAATTCCCGCGGTAGGAATATCATTTGGGCTCGAGCCAATAACAGATATTCTCCGTTTGCGAAACAAAGAACAGAAAAAAACACCAACGACCATCCTCGTACTTCCAATTGGAACACAACAAGAATGCATTGGTATAACCCAGCAACTGCGTGAGAAGAACATTTCAACTGAAATATCACTCCTCAAAAAAAGCGTAACAAAAAGTCTGGAGTACGCATCCTCCTTAGGAATACCCTATGTTTTAATTGTAGGTGACAAAGAGCTCACAGAAAAAAAAGTCATGATACGAAATATGCAATCAGGTTCGGAAGAACTCGTAACAGTAGCCGAAGTCATAAAAAGACTACAACCAAAATAAAATAAAAATCCCAAAATAAAAAGTGCAATCACAGCACAAAATCAATATACCAAAACCTAACCAAAATGAACCATCTTCACTTAAAAGTCCTCGGTATCGTACTTTCCATGTTAATGATAGCCAACTTTATACTATATTTTTTGAGCAAAATAAGTGCGCTTCAATTTTGGATTACCACTGCCTTATTTGCTATTGTTGCTTGGGGCGTAATTCCACATCTAAACAAAACAAAAAATATTAACATCTAACTGCCCCCGCTCCCCGTATCTAAAACTTCTCTAAGACTCCATCATCTTTATTAATACAAAACCACCCTCACACAAAATAACCATGATAAAATCATTTTTTGATTTCATCCTTCATATAGACAAATATTTAGGAGTAATAATAACACAATATGGGCCTCTCACCTACGTGTTTCTATTTCTCATCATCTTTGCCGAAACCGGACTAGTATTCACTCCATTTTTACCAGGTGATTCTCTCCTCTTCGCAATCGGCGCCTTTGCAAGTCAAGGGATTCTCTCACTTCCAATCGTACTTACACTCTTAATTATCGCAGCAATTGCCGGTGACACCCTAAATTATTTCATCGGAAAAAGGCTAGGCAAAACCATCATTGAAAAAAAATGGATCAAAGCAGAATATCTCCAAAAAACCAAAGACTTCTATACAAAACACGGCAAAAAAACTATCATTTTAGCAAGATTTGTACCCATTGTCAGAACTTTTGCCCCCTTCATGGCCGGCCTAAGCACCATGAACTATCCCGCCTTCCTATTATACAACATAATAGGTGGAATATTATGGGTATCAATATTTATTATGTTAGGATTTTTCTTTGGCAACATTCCCTACGTACAACAACACTTTGGCGCCTTCATCATGCTAATAATTGTAGTATCACTAATTCCCCTTATTATTGAAGTCATAAAAATACTGCGTAAACGGCACAAAAATAAACATCAACTGGAACCTAAAAAATAAAAAAATCAACAAATATAAGCAAAAAAAGTAAAAAGTAAAAATCCCAACCGCAGCAAACTGCGGAGCATTCATATAAAAGAATACATTGGGATTTTTACTCTTGAAAATGAGTCGCAGCAAGCTGCGGGGTATAAGACCCACTTTCCTTGAATCACACCACTTTATTCACGATGATACTTCTCACCAGCCAAAATAGTAAATGCCCTATACAATTGCTCTACAAAAATAAGTCGTACTAGTTGATTTGGAAACGTCATCTTGGACAAAGAAATTGTAGCAGAGCATTTCTTCAAAAAATCAGGATCATGTCCATCCGCTCCTCCTATGAAAAATACAATCTTCCGCTCAAGGAGCTTAGGCTTCAAAAAGGAGGCAAACAACGCAGAATCCATCTCACGACCACTCGAATCAAGTGCAATAAGAAGTGCATCATCATATGATTTCAGCATCCTTATATTCTCAACCTCAGAATAAAGCACTTTATGATATTTACAAATACGCATAAAATATTCCTTCATCCCATCAGAAATAAACTTCTCGCGAACTTTCCCTGCACATACAATTTCAATCATATTTACACCACAATAACTATTCTCAACTATCCTCAACACAATATCAATCTAGTCATGCTTATACCATTTAACATATGCCTGTTTTCTGGTAACAAAATTCTCAAATCGATGAAAAAAACTATAATTTGAAGCCGGTAAAAAACCCATTTTAACTAACACCTCGGATGGAATAACACTCGTTTCACGCTTGACAAATTCAATATTATAAGATAGACAAAAAGCATCCATTGCCAAATTAAACTTCTTCCAAAAACCTAACTGTTGGTACTTTTCTAAAATACCTGCCGCCTTCACTCGAGCGTACGTGTGTTTTTTCGTGTAATACACCCACAACTGCAAAACTCCCACAATATTTTTCTTTTCACTCACAGACCGCGCAACCAAATTTGTGGGAAGATTCTTCAAAATCCGAGAGGGATTAAGCTCACTCCAATGAAACGGTGAAACAACGTGTCCCTTATTATTGAATTCATAATGTGTTTCACCGCTCGAATCAATAACAATGTACACAAAACGTATATTCTCAATTTTCTCTTTTGGGAGAACAGAAGAAACAACAACTTTTGGTTTTGAAAAGAACATAGTAACAAAACACATTACGATATAATAAACATTACGATATAATAAGCCTTACAACACAAAAAGAAACTGAAACCATATTTAAAAGATTTAAAAGATTTAAAAGATTTAAAAGAAACAACATTGAAAAAATACAAAAAAAATGGACCTGGCGAGACACTCGAGTTGCATTTTGTAACACAACCAGTCGAACTCGCTTCTCACCGCTGCCAGCGGTAAATAATAGCCGGTATACGACAGGCCCATCATAGATTAAAAATTCACTCCCATTTAAAAATCTAACTTTCCCACAGGCTCTGTAGAAAAAGTCCTCGAGCGGTCTAAAGCGACCTTCTCTTTGAAAATCCCTCATGCGCGTTATGCGGGATCGCTTGCTGTCAAGAAAGTCCAAAACGACAGTAAGGGCACACCCTGCAGGTGCACTTGCCTTTAGGCAAGTTGCTGTACGGCAACTCACAGTTGTTATAAGGCAACTCACGGTTGCTGTAAAGCAACTCACAAACGAACACAGTGAGTGACTAGAAACGAGTGCAACGAAGTGACTTGATAGCACCTTCGATTAAAAATAGAAAGAAGGTCGAGCCTTCTTGCGGTCTCAACGAGATTTTCTACAAAGCTTTTCCCACACTCATAACCAAACCCAAACCTTAATAACCCTAAAACACCTACCAAATAGCATGAAAGAAGCGATTCGCAAGGAAATAATCTTTGATTTGAACCAAATACACACTCTTCTTGAAAAAACCTCTAACCCTGAAGAAATTCAAAAGCTCAGTAACCACACCATTGCCGACGTCGCAGCCTACAAAGATATTGATATAATCACTATGTCTGTTTTAATCTACGCACTCTACAAAATCTACCACATAATAAAACAAGAAGAACGTGATGATCTAAGTGAGCGCATCATTCAAGCCAAAACAGCACTCGGAAAAAGAAACCTGACAGAGTACAACCACCAAATAAAAAACATCTACACCTTCATCCAAAGTAAAGGAGCAACCATAAAAGAACACCTTGAAAGTGTCATGCAAGCCGCCAGAATAAAGAAAGGCACCGTACTTTTAGAACACGGTTTAACCATGGGTCAAGCCGCAGGCCTGATGGGCCTCTCAAACTGGGATTTGCAAGAATACGCAAGTAAAACAATTGCTCTTGAACCATCCAAAGAAACTATCCATACCACGAAGAGACTAAAAATTGCCTATCAGCTATTCAACCTCGAATGAACCATTCACCCATAAAAGATAGCCACACTATAGAACATGCCTCCAGCCATATTTTTCGATTCAGGACCAATCATCTCCCTCACCCTAGCCCGTCTCACCTGGATCTTACCAGAACTAAAAAAACACTTTAATGGGCCATTTTACATAACACCCGCAGTACATCACGAATTAATCGAACGTCCTCTTCAAATCCGCAGATTCGAATTTGAAGCTCTCCAGGTCATGAAACTCGTACGTCAAGGAACATTACAAGTGTATACTAAAATACCCACCCGACGAGTAAAAGAATTAACTAAATTAGTCAATACCACTATCACACTAAACGGAAAAAGCATAGATATCATGCAAGAAGGCGAGATGCAATCAATTGCCTGCGTCCTTGAAACCCCTAACTCCGTACTAGCAATGGACGAACGCACTCTACGAACTCTCGTTGAGGATCAACAATCATTGCTCACGCTTCTAACGGCACGTTTCCAAAAACAAGTTGTCCCAAATAAACCCCAGCTGCAACAGTGCAATGAACTCTTCAAAAATGTAAACATAATCCGATCAACCGAACTCGTTAGCATCGCCTACACTCTCGGTTTATTAAAAGATTTTGTCCCTCCACAAAAAGACGGAGCAGAAGTATTACTAGACGCCGTATTGTGGGCCGTAAAATATGGTGGTTGCGCCATAACAGGACAAGAAATAGAACAACTAAAAAAAGAAGTATTAAAAAGGAGTAAGTAAAAAAATTCACCGTAAGGCACTGGCAGAATAAACAGATTTAACATCATCATAATCACTCCCAGACAAGAAACCTTTTTAAATTACCTACTCTTAAAATAGATATGGGTAAAAAATGCACCATATGCAATGCACAAGCTAAACTCCAAATAAAAGATACCTCTGACTACTACTGTGATGACTGTGCCAAAGAAAACTTTGGGGATATAACTATGTTAGTTAAAATTGAACAAGAATCTCAGCGTCTAAAACGTTTCCTCGAAGAGAAGATAGATAGCGAACAAGAATAAATAAAAACACCATGACTGAACTCACAATTGGGAAAATTAAAACATCCTCAACCGAACTAAAGGACATAATAAAAGCCTGGCTAATTATCTCAGTCGCCTTCGCATTTGTATTTGCTGGGGCAAGTCTCCTAAATGGAGGAATAGCACGAGTAGCTACACCTCAATTCTGGATATATTTTGTAATTGCTCTTTTCACTGCTGGCGTTGGATTTCTCCTGCACGAACTGGCACATAAATTAGTTGCGCAGCACTTTGGTTGCACCGCAGAATTTCGATCTTACGATGAAATGCTCTATATTGCTCTTGGACTCGCCGCGCTCGTAGGATTTATCTTTGCAGCACCAGGTGCAGTCATGATCACTGGCCTAATTACTAGACGAGAAAATGGAATAATCAGCATCGCGGGGCCACTTACTAATTATGTATTAGCAATCATCTTTTTAGGACTCAGTTTCGCTCTACCAGCCTTCGACTTCATTTTCATAATAGGATTTCAAGTAAACACGTGGCTTGGATTATTTAATATGATACCTTTTGGAAACTTTGACGGAGTCAAAATATTTTACTGGAATAAAATTGCCTGGGGAATAATGGTAGCAGTAGGAGTGATGGGATTATACAGTTTATTTAATTTCTTTTAGATTACCAGAAAAATATTACCCCTACATTAGTAGTACTCCTTGAGAAAAATAACACTTTGCTTAAGCCAAAAATCAACGTATATTGCAAAAATCAATAACAGAATAATTTTACAGAATTCTATTCTTTTCCAATTTTTCTATACTTAAAGATTAAATAGATGTTAATCATGTCATACTTTATGATTACCCTTGGAGTTACTTCTTTACTTAGTAGTTGTGCTCCTCAATTTTATATTGGTAAGAAATGTGTGTTTGAAAATGGAGTTGGCGAAGTTATGCTAGTGTTCTCTTCTCGTTATATGGATCAAGAGTCGAGCGGAAATATTACTGATATTATTTTAGAGGATGAGGAGACATCGTTTCTTGAAAGACAAATAAATAGCGCTATTCTTTTTTTTACAGATACTCTTGCGATGTATGGACAAGAAAGTTATTCTTTGTACAATGGAGTTCCTTTTTTTATAGGAGACTCTATTTTGAAAGTTCCTTTTTTTTTAGAGCAGCGTATTTTACACGAACTTAAAC